>JALYRN010000630.1 GCA_030855295.1 Myxococcota bacterium
GGCCGTCGCCGCGCGCGCTTGACGGAGCGGCCGGACGCGGGAAGAGTCCCGCCCGATGCATCCGATCCTGTTCGAGATCCCGACGCCCGGAATGTTCTGGGGAGACACGCTCCCCATCTATTCCTACGGCGTGATGCTCGGGTCCTCGATGATCGTCGCCTGGTACATCGTGATGTGGCTCGGCGAGCGCGAGGGCTTCGAGCGGGAGACGCTCGCGAACACGTTCATCGCGACCGCGGTGAGCGCGATCGTCGGCGCGCGGCTGCTGTACGTGATCACGATGCCGCACGAGTTCGAGTCGATCGGCGACGTGCTCAACCTGCGCGCTGGTGGGCTGGTCGCGTACGGCGGGTTCCTCGGTGGGTTCCTCGGGGCGCTCGCGTACCTGCGGCACAAGAACCGCTCGCTGCTCTCGTTCGCCGACGTCACCGCGCCGACGCTCGCGCTCGGTCTCGCGCTGACGCGCGTCGGTTGTTACCTCTACGGCTGCGACTTCGGCGCGCCGCTCGGCGACGACGCGCCGCAGTGGCTGCGCGACATCGGCACCTTCCCGCACTGGGCGAACGACGCCGGCTCGCCGGCGTGGAGCCACCACGTCGCCGCGTACGACCTCGCGTTCGACGCCGCGCACTCGCTGCCGGTGCATCCCACGCAGATCTACGAGTCGCTCGCGGGGTTCGTGCTCTTCGGCGCGACGCTGGCGATGTGGCGCATGCGGACCTTCCGCGGTCAGGTCCTGCTCTCGCTCGCGATGCTCTACGGCTTCTGGCGCTTCGGCATCGAGTACGTGCGCGACGACCCGGAGCGCGGCGCGGCCTTCGGGTTCTCGACGTCGCAGCTGATCTCGCTCGCGATCGTGCCGGTGGCGGCGTTCTTCTACTTCCACGCGCGCAGGCAGCAGCAGGAGTCGCCGCAGCCGGTGATGCGCGCCGGCGCCCCGGAGACGTACATGATTCCCCCGAGCTCGCCGGTCGCGAGCGCGACGCGAGACCGCGACGAGAGCACGGGCGACGTCGCGCCTTCGGCGGGCAAGCGGAGCGGCGCTGCGCTCAAGAAGAAGCCGCGCGCCAAGAAGCGCTGACTCGACAGGAGTGCTCGCCCCGGAGGGCGCGTACGGGAGCGCGCGCCGCGCGGAGGGGAATCGTCGATCACTCCGCGGCGGGCACGCCGGCGTCGACCTCGGGCGCCTCGGGCTCCGGCTCGGCGGGCGCGCTGCGCGCCGCCTCGAACGCGCGGATCACCGTCGGTGACGTGCGGCGCGAGTCGAGCTCGAGATCGGGCTGGCGCGTCAGCGCCTCTCGGAACGCCAGCACCGCGAGATCGTCGCGCGCCAGCGCGACGTACGCGACCGCGAGCGTGCGCTGGATCGTGACGATCTGGTTGCCCGTGAGATCGCCCGAGCCGAGCAGGCGATTGCCGAGCGAGACCGCCTCGGTGTAGCGGCCGATGCGCACGTGCTCGAGCAGCTCCGGGACCTGCTCGCCGATGCGCGCCTGCAGCTCGCGGACCTCGCCTCCCGTCGGCACGCGCCCCGTCGCGTCCGCGACGATGCGCCGCCCTTCCTCCGACAGCACGAGGTCTGCGAGCGGCACCAGGATGACCTGTCCGCGCTGCAGCCGGATGCTGCGCATCCCGTTGAAGCGGCGCAGCGTCCGCGACCCGTCGGTGGTTCCGTAGTACGTCTGCGCGACGTGGTTCAGGGTGTCGCGCTGATCGGCCACGTGCCGCAGCGGGTACGGGATCAGGAGCTCGGCGCCGTCGGGCGGCTGCGTCCCCTCGACCGCGGGGTTCGCCTCGACGATCGCGTATGCGCGCCGGATGTCGCCGAAGTGCCGCTCCGCGATCTGCGCCCACGTCTCGCCGGCGCTCACGCGGTGATAGGTCACGGTCGGGATCATCAGGCGCAGCCCCACCACGATCGCGCTGCCGCCCTGGGTGGTCAGGCCATTCTCCGCGACGAGCACGCTCTCGCGCCGCGGATCGCCGTAGTAGCGCTGCGCGATCGACGCGAGCGTCTCGCCGTCCCGCACCACGTGCACGTACGCGGGGAAGTCGGCGCGTGCGGCGCTCGGCTCGCTCGCGAGCGCAGCGAACAGCGCGACGGCGAGCGCGACGCTCCGGGCGACGCGGGACGCGGCGATGCGGGACGCGGCGATGCGGCGCCTCATTCGGCGCCCTCGCGGCCGTTCTCCAGCACGTCGTCCGCCCCGAGCGGGTGGATCGGCGCGATCGGGGCGACGGCGTCGCGGTCGTCCTCCTCGAGCGTCTCTTCGATCAGCTGCAGCTCGTTCTCGCGCACCCACACCTCGCGGTCGATGCTGCGGAAATACGGATTGTGCAGCTGCAGGAAGTGCCTCCCCGGCAGCAGCGCGATCCGCTGCGCGCTCGGCGTCGTCATCACGAGCTGCCCGTCGATGTACACCTCGGCCCACGGATCGACGACGAACCGCAGATAGCCGGCGCGCTGCGGCACCACGGGCGCGCCGCTCTCCGCGGCGAACTGATCGGGATCGCCCGCGAGCCTGCCGCTCATCGCCTGGATCGCGCCGCCACCACCGACCACCGCGGCGCAGAGCGCGCCCTGCACCACCCAGTTGTGCAGGAGCAGCGTGCGATCCGCGCCGCTGCGGCGGACGCGGTTGGGCGCGCTCGCGGCGAGGATCTCGTCGGCCTGCTCGTCGGTCACGGTGCCGACGTCGCGCAGGTACATCACGAGGCGCGCGTTGTGGTTGATCGGCACGCGCGACGCGAGGAAGTCCTGCAGGTCGTCGATGAGCGACTGCGTCGTCGGATACCGGTTCGCCGGCATCTTCTCCATGCAGCGCGCCATGATCCGCTCGAGCGCGCGAGGCACTGCGGTGTTGATCTTCCGCGGCGAGGTGTAGCGATCGAGGCGGATCTTCTGCATCACGGTGCGCGCGTCGTCCTCGACGAACGGCTTGCGGCCCGTGACCATCTGATAGAGCACGATGCCGACCGAGAACACGTCGGAGCGGAAGTCGAGCTTGTCGCCGAGGATCTGCTCGGGGCTCATGTAGCTCGGGGTGCCGAGCCCCGTGCCGGTCTCCGTGAGATCGCTGAGCTTGTCGTCTCGCGCGATCCCGAAATCCATCAGCTTCACCTCGCCGTGATGGCTGATCATCACGTTGGCGGGCTTGATGTCGCGATGGATGATCCCGCGGAAGTGCGCGTAGTCGAGCGCGCGCGCGACCTGCAGCGCGATGATCGAGGCGACCTCGACCGGCAGGCGCGGCGTGATCTCGAGGAGGTCGTACAGGTCGATGCCCTGCACGTACTCCATGACGATGTACATCGTCCCACGCTCTTTGATGAAGTCGTAGACGTGGAGGATGTTCTCGTGCTGCAGCGAGGCCATGAAGTGGGCCTCGCGCTCGAAGCGCTTCGCGAACCCGCTGTCGACGGCGATGCTCGGCTTGAGCGCTTTGATCGCGACGAGTCGGCCCAGGGGCTCCTGGACCGCCTTGTACACGACGGCCATGCCGCCGCTGCCGATCTCGCCGAGGATGCGGCAATTGCCGATGCGATCGACCATCTCGGAGGCGCCGATCGTGGCAGCGGTGGCCCGCACTGTCAACGAATCCCGCGTGTTTCCGCGGCCTTCGGCAGAGCCTGCAATCGTTGACGTAGAGGGCTCCGGTCGCGCAGCATGACGAGGCCCATGACGTTGCCTCGGCCGTACACCGAGTCGGACGACGAGGCCGTCGTGGACGGATGCATCCGGGGCGACGATCACGCGTTCGAGGCGCTCTTCGATCGCTACGGTGCGCTGGTCGAGGTCGCGATGTTGCGCGAGCTGGACGCGCCGACCGAGGCGCTCGAGTACGATCCAGACGTGCTGCTCGCGGCGCTCGAGGAGTATCTCCGCCGCAACGCGCAGGCGGCGCTGCGATCGTGGAGCCCGCGCGAGTGCACGGTGCGAGCGTGGCTCGCCGCGCTCGCACGTCAGGTCGCGCGCCGGCAGGCCGACGCGACGCCGACGCGCGCGTCGCTGATCGCATTCTTCCCGACGCCGGCCGTGCTCCAGGTGCGAGACGTCGAGGCCGAGGCGCGCGCGATCGAGGTGCACGCGCTGCTCGAGCGACTGCCGCCGACGCTCGGCGCGCTCGCGCGGCTGCGCCTCCGCGGGATGGATCGTGAGCAGATCGCCGCCGCGGTCGGTCTCGGGCACGCGAGCGTGATCGCGAACCTCGAGAAGATCGCCGCGCGTCTGGGCGAGCTCGAGTCGCCTCTCGGCGACGACGGCGCGGCGCTCGCGACCGAAGCGTTCCGCATCGTGCTCGGCGCAGCGGACGCCGCCGAGCGCACGCGCGCCGCGGTGCGGACCGAGGACGACGAGGCGTTCCGGCGCGCGCGAGGGCTGGCGGAAGCGACCTGGCGCGGCGTGCGGACGCGCGTGCTCGGCAAGCCGGCGGCGCGCACCGGGATGTGCCTCGATGATCGCGGGGTCGCCGGCTTCGTCGACGGCACGATGCGCGGGGCGCTGCGGGCGCGCTCCGAGG
>JALYRN010000631.1 GCA_030855295.1 Myxococcota bacterium
TCGACCGGCGCGCGCGACGGCGCATCGCCGCCCGCGGGGCCGGGACGCGCGGGGCCCTCGTAGCCGGGGCGCGGCGGGCCTTCGCCAGCGCGCTCTCGAGGCGGAAGCACCATCGCCTCGATGTAGCGCCATGGCTGCGCGGGCGCGAGCCCTGTGGCGGCGTGACCCTCGCGCTCGCGATGTTTCCGCCCTACAACCCGCGCCTGATGAAGGCGGCTCCGAAGTGGCATCCCGACTCGTGGCGCGAGCGCCCGGTCGCGCAGTCGATCACGTATCCCGACCCCGACGCGCTCGCGAGCGCGGTGGCGCGGCTGCGCTCGATGCCGCCGCTGGTCACGTCGTGGGAGATCGAGAAGCTGAAGAAGCACCTCGCCGACGCGCAGGAGGGCAGGCGCTTCGTGCTGCAGGGAGGCGACTGCGCGGAGACCCTGGCGGACTGCCGGCCCGGCGTGATCTCGGCGAAGCTGAAGATCCTGCTGCAGATGTCGCTCGTGCTCGTGCATGGCGCGAAGAAGCCGGTGGTGCGCATCGGGCGCATGGCGGGGCAGTACGCGAAGCCGCGCAGCCAGGCGCTCGAGACGCGGCTGGTCGAGGGCTCGGGGGAGATCGCGCTGCCGAACTACTTCGGCGATCTGGTGAACCGCTCGGAGTTCACGGCGGAGGCGCGCGCGGCCGATCCGCAGCTCCTGCTCGCCGGGTACCAGCACGCCGCGATGACGCTGAACTTCGTGCGCTCGCTGACCGACAGCGGGTTCGCGGATCTGCATCATCCCGAGCAGTGGGATCTCGCGTTCTTCGAGCACGCGAGCCTGCCGGCGCGGCTGCGGGAGGAGTACCAGCGCACGAGCCGTCAGCTCTCGGAGGCGCTGCGCTTCATGGAGGCGCTCGGCGAGAAGACGATCGAGGACCTGACGCGCGTCGAGTTCTACACGAGCCACGAGGGGCTGAACCTCGAGTACGAGTCGGCGCAGACGAGCTCGGTGCCGCGGCGCGAGGGCTGGTACTGCCTGACCACGCACCTGCCTTGGATCGGCGAGCGCACGCGGCAGCTCGACGGAGCGCACGTCGAGTTCTTCCGCGGGATCGCGAACCCGGTGGGCGTGAAGATCGGTCCGGGCGCGAAGCGCGACGAGCTGCTGACGCTGATCGAGACGCTCAACCCGGAGGACGAGGCCGGGAAGATCGTGCTGATCACGAGGATGGGTGTGACGCGCGCGGCGGCGGCGCTGCCGGCGCTGCTCGAGGGCGTGCACGCGTCGGGGCGGCGCGTGCTGTGGATCTGCGATCCGATGCACGGGAACATGCAGAGCACCGCGAGCGGCCGGAAGACGCGGAACTTCGACGACATCCTGCGCGAGATCGAGATCACGATGGACGCGCACACGGCCGCGGGGACGCGGTTCGGCGGCGTGCACTTCGAGATGACGGGCGAGGACGTCACGGAGTGCACGGGAGGCGCGGAAGGGCTGAGCGAGGACGACCTCGCGCTGAACTACGCGACCGCTTGTGATCCGCGGCTCAACTACCGGCAGTCGCTGGAGATGGCCCTCTCGATCGCGAGGCGCTTGAGCGAGAGGTGACTCGGCAGGAGTGCTCGCCCCGGAGGGCGCGTACGGGAGCGCGCTCGGCGCGCGGACGGAAGCGACCGGAGCGGGCGAGCCGATCGGCCGGCGCGCGGACGGAAGCGACCGGAGCGGGCGAGCCGATTTTCAGCGGGCCGATGTCTTCTCGATCCGGCCGTCGCGGCGGATCGTCAGAGGCGGACGCGCCAGCGGGTGCCGTCCGGCGCGTCGCGGATGTCGAGGCCGAGCGACTCGAGCTCGGCTCGGATCGCGTCGGCTTCGTCGAAGTCGCGGCGGGCGCGGGCGCCCGTGCGCGCGGCGAGGCGCGACTCGACGTGCACCTCGTCGAGGCCGAGGCGCGGCAGGAGCTTGCGGCGCACCTCGTCGTCGAACTGCGCGGGCGTCGAGGCGAGCACGCCGAGCGTGCGCCGCAGCGACTGCAGCGAGGCGATCGCGAGGCGGGCGATCGGTGCGCCGTGTCGTCTCGCGCGCGGGTGCTGCGACATGCGCTGCATCGCCCGCGCGAGCTCGATCGCGTGGACCACCGCGCGCGGGGTGTCGAAGTCGTCGTCGAGCGCGTCGTGCACGCGTTCCTCGAACGATCGCGCGAGCTCGAGGGCCATGCGGGCGTCGTCGCCGAGCTCGTCGGCGCAGCGATCGGGATCGCCCTCCCCGCGCAGCTCGGCCGCGGCCTCGAGCGCCTCGTAGAGGCGCGCGAGCTGCGAGAGGGCGTCGTCGATCGCGCGCTCGTCCCACGCGAGCGGCGAGCGATAGTGCGCGCGCAGGTACGCGAAGCGCAGCGCCTCGGCCGGCATGCGCGCGAGCACCTCGCGGATCGCCGCCCCGTTGCCCTCGCTGCGCGCGATCTTCGCGCCGCCGCTCGTGACCAAGAGGCCGTTGTGCATCCAGTGGCCCGCATAGCCGGGGCCGTGCGCGCACTCCGACTGCGCGATCTCGTTCTCGTGGTGCGGGAAGACGAGATCGAGACCGCCGCCGTGGATGTCGAGCGCGTCACCGAGCGCCTCGCGCGCCATCGCCGAGCACTCGATGTGCCACCCCGGTCGGCCCGCGCCCCAGGGGGCGGCCCAGCTCGGCTCGCCCGGCCGCGCTGCCTTCCACAGCGCGAAGTCGCGGCGATCGCGCTTGCCGGTGTCCTCGTCGGGGCTCGCATCGAGGTGCTCGCCGCGCTGGCGGGAGAGCGCGCCGTACGCAGCGAACGTCGCGACCGCGAACCAGACGTCACCGCTCGGCGCGGCGTAGGCGTGGCCCTTCGCGATCAGCGCCTCGATCATCGCGACGATCGCCGGGATGCTCCGAGTCACGCGGGGCTCGGCGTCGGGACGGAGCAGGCCGAGCGCCGCCATGTCGCCCTCGAACGCGTCGACGAAGCGCTGCGCGCGCTCGAGGGGATCTTCCCCGCGCTCGCGCGCGCGGCGGATGATCTTGTCGTCGACGTCGGTGTGGTTGCGGACGTAGGTGACGTCCCATCCGCGGTGGCGCAGGTAGCGCACCAGCGCGTCGAACACGACCATCGCGCGCGCGTGCCCGACGTGCGCGTGGTCGTAGACGGTCATGCCGCAGACGTAGAGACCGACGTGGCCGGGACGCCGCGGAGAGAAGGGGACGATCGATCGACGGAGCGTGTCGTAGACGCGGAACGGGAACGCCATGGCGCACCTCTTCGGTAGAGAGACGGAGAGCGAGACCGAAGACGCGCCTCGAGCCGAGGTCGCGAGGTGCACGGGCGGTGGGATGCCTGTGATCTAGCGACCGGGCCCGAGGCGCTCGGTACACGCGCACGCACCGCGTCCGGAGCGCGGGGGCGTCACTCGAGCGTTCGGGCGAGCGCGAGAGATCACGGTTCGGAGAAGGTGGGCCGGCGCACCGCGCGCTGTCAACCGAGGGCGGGCTGCGATCAGTCGCGGTCGACGTCCTCGAGCTCGATCACGAGCGGGCAGTGATCGGAGAGTCGCTGGAGCGCAGCGGTCGCGGGCGGGGCGCTGCGGCACGCGAGGGCGGCGCAGATGCCGTGCACCTCCGCGCGCGCGGAGGCCGGCAGCTCCTCCATCGAGCGCGCGACCGCGACGTGATCGACCAGCGCGCGGTGCGAGCCGGAGTACTCGGTGCAGCGCTCCGTCGGCGCGAGGAGGCGCAGGCCGGCGGCGGCGAGCTCGGTCTCGAGCGCGGCGAGCTCGGCGGGCACGTCGACGCGCGGCGCGCAGTCGCGGCAGCCCATCGTGTTCAGATCGCCGAGGACCACGACGTCGCGATCCTCGGCCGAGAGGCGACCAACGATCGCGGGGAGCTGCGCGAGGCTGAGGTGGCGCCGGCCGTGGTCGCGCGCGGTCGTGCCGCTGTCGAGGTGCAGATCGATCAGCGCGAGATCGAGGCCGCCGCGGAACGAGAGGCGCGCGAGCAGGCCGGGCCGCAGCCGGCGGCCGCACGCGCCGCGGTCGGTCGGGTTGAGCGCCGCGACCGTCTCGACGCGCACCGCCGAGATGCGCGCGCGATCGATGAGCAGCACGAGGTGCTGCGCGTCGGGCGGGCAGCCGTCGTCGTGGGCCTCCCAGCGGCCTCCGGTCCTCCGATCGAGCGACGCGCGCAGCTGATCGAGCGCCGCGCGGCCGCGCTCGTGAAGCAGGATCTCCTGCAGCGCGATCGCGTCGACGCCGAGCTGCGTGATCACGCACGCGAGCCACTCGACGTCGGTGGTGCGCGCGGGATCGAGCGCGCCCGGGTGGCCGTCGGGGAACCACCGCACGTTCCAGGTGGCGATGCGCGCGCGGCCCGGTCGACGCACGGGCGCAGGCATCGCCTCGCAGATCTCCGGCGACCACGAGGGCGAGCGCCGTACGTCCTGCGCGGCCGCGGACCCCGCCTCGGACGCGCGATCGCAGGCGCCCAGCGCGAGCCACGCGACCAGCGACGCGGCTGCGATCTGGGTGCGGCGCA
>JALYRN010000632.1 GCA_030855295.1 Myxococcota bacterium
GTGCTCGCACATGCAGGAGTGCTCGCCCCGAAGGGCGCGTACGGGAGCGCGCGCAGCGCGCGGACGGAAGCGACCGGAGCGGGCGAGCCGATCATTCGGCGCTCCCGTACGCGCCCTCCGGGGCGAGCACTCCTGTAGGTCACACCTCGCGGACGAGCACCTTGCTGCGCCGGCGCTTGTCGTATCGCGCGCGCCGATCCGCCGGCAGCGCGCGCACCGTCGCCTGCGCGAAGCCGCGCTCGCGGAACCAGTCGCTCGTCTGCGTCGTCAGCACGAACACCTGACGCAGCCCCATCGCCGCGGCCTTCTCGACGATCGCGTCGACGATCGCCTCGCCGCGACCGGCCTCGCGATAGCGCTCGTGCACCGCCAGACAATAGAGCTCGCCGACGTTCTCCGGCTGGAACGCCTCGATCGCGGCGCACCCGATGATCATGCCGTCGCGCTCGACGACGTAGAAATGATCGAGCTCCTCCTCGAGCGTCTCCCGGCTGCGCCGCACGAGGATGCCCGCGCTCTCGAACGGCTGCAGCAGCTCGAGCAGCCCCGCGATGTCCTCGAGCCGCGCCGGACGGAGATCTTCGTAGCGCTCCGAGGTGACGAGCGTGCCGCGCCCCTCGCGCGTGAAGAGCTCCTGCAGCACCGCGCCGTCGGTCCGTCGCTCGACCAGGTGCGTGCGCCGCACGCCCTCGCGGCACGCGCGGGCCGCGGCCGCGAGGTGCTTCGCGGTGTCGGCGTGCAGGTGCTTGCCGTCGGCGAGCAGCTCCTCGGCCTCGGCCGGACCGAGCTGGGGGATCAGCCGCCGCCGCCGATCGATCACGCCCCGCCCTTCGACCAGCAAGATGAGCTTGTCGGCCCCGAGCGCGATCGCCGCGCTCGCCGCGACCTCGTGCGACGAGAGGTTGTACGCCTCGCCCGCCGGCGAGTAGCCGAGCGGCGAGATCAGCACGATCGCGCCCGAGTCGAGCCTCGTCTTGATTCCCTCGGCGTCGATGCGCCGCACCCCGCCGGTCCGCTGGAAGTCGATGCCGTCGCGCACGCCGAAGGGCCGCGCGACCACGAAGTTCCCGGACGCCACGCGGATGCGCGCGTGCGCCATCGGCGAGCTCGGCAGCCCCATCGAGAGCAGCCCCTCGATGCGCATGCGCGTGTTGCCGACCGCGTCCTCGACGCAGCGCATCGTCGCGGGATCGGTGATGCGCACGCCTTGGTGGAAGCGGCTCTTGAGCTTGCGCTCGCGCACCCGCCGGTCGATCTGTGGCCTGCTCCCGTGCACGAGCACGAGCCGCACGCCGAGCGCGTGCATCAGCGCGAGGTCGTGCACCAGATGACGGAAGTCCGACTCGACGACCGCCTCGCCGCCGAACATCACGACGAAGGTGCGGCCGCGGTGCGCGTGGATGTACGGCGCCGAGAGGCGGAAGAAGTCGACGAACGGCGAAGCCTGCGGGGCGTTGCTCACGGCTCGCTCTCCGCTGCGCAGAAGCGCGCGATCAGCTTCGTCAGCACGTCGATGCACGGCTCGATGCGATCGAGGGCGAGGTACTCGTCGGGCTGGTGCGCGACATCGATGTCGCCGGGCCCGAGCACGATCGTGTCGATCCCCAGCTGCGCGAGGAAGGGCGCCTCGGTGCCGAACGAGACCGCCCCCGCGGCGTGCCCCGTCAGCGCCTCGGCCGCCCGCACGATCGCCGTCGTCGCGGCGGTCTCGAAGGGCGGCACCGGCTCGTGAAGCGTCCCCGCCTCCATCGTCAGGCCCATGCCCGCGATCGCGTCTCGGACCGCGCGGTGCACCTCGCGGCGCACCACCGCGTCGTCCATCCCCGGCAGCACGCGCAGATCGAACTGCAGCTCGCAGTGCGCGCAGATGCGGTTCGGGTTGTCGCCGCCGGCGATGTTGCCGAGGTTCATCGTCGCCGTCGGCGGGTGCAGGTCGTCGCGCCGATGCGTGCGCGCGAGCTCCTCGCGCACCGCGACCATCGCGTTCATCGCGCGCCGCATCCCCTCGAGCGCGCTGGCGCCGAGCGCCTGATCACTCGAGTGACCGCTGCGCCCGAGCAGGCGCAGGAACTCCATCGACACGCCCTTGTGCATCCGGATCGGCCGCAGCCCGGTCGGCTCGCCGATCACCGCGCACGTCCCGCTGGGCCGGCCGGCCTCGACCAGCGCGCGCGCGCCCGCCATCCCGCACTCCTCGTCGGCGGTCGCGAGGATCGTCAGCGGCCGGCTCTGCGGCAGATCGCGGGTCCGGCGCGCCGCCTCGATCGCGATCGCGAGGAACGACTTCATGTCCGAGGTGCCGAGCCCGTAGAGCCTGCCGTCGCGCTCGGTCGCGCGGAACGGATCGCTCGACCACTTGCCGTCGTCGAACGGCACGGTGTCGGTGTGCCCCGCGAGCACGAGCCCCCCCGGCCCGCGGCCGCGCGTCGCGATCAGGTTCGCCTTGGGCCCGCCGCCGTGGCCCTCGACTTCCATCAGCTCGACGGCGAAGCCCTCGTCCTCGAGCCAGCCCGCGAGCGCGTCGATCACGCCGCGGTTGCCCATGTCGAGCTCGGGCCGGACCGAGCTGACGGACGGCGTGGAGATCAGCTCTTCGATCTGCGAGAGGAGGCGCGTCATCGCGCGCGACGCTAGCAGATCCTCCCGCGACCAGAGAGGGCCGCTGCGCCGGGGCGAGCACAGATCGGCTCGCCCGCTCCAGGCCCTTCCGTCCGCGCGCGCAGCGCGCACTCCCGTACGGGCCCTCCGGGGCGAGCACTCCTGCTGTCAGCGCGACGCGAGGAAGCGCTCGATCTCGCCGGGGTCCTTGGAGATCGACGCGGTCAGGTCGCGGTGGCCGGCGTCGGTGACGAGCACGTCGTCTTCGATGCGCACCCCGATGCCGAGGTACTCGCTCGGCGCCTCGGCGCTCTTCGCGACGTAGATGCCGGGCTCGACCGTCAGCACCATGCCGGGCTCCATCGCGCGAGCCTTGGTCTTCGCGGGCTTGCTCTGCGCGGACGCGCCGTCTC
Source organism: Myxococcota bacterium (assembly GCA_030855295.1). Taxonomy (GTDB): domain Bacteria; phylum Myxococcota_A; class Polyangia; order Polyangiales; family Sandaracinaceae; genus Sandaracinus. The sequence continues at coordinate 3,012 of JALYRN010000632.1, forward strand.
CGTCGTAGACGAAGTACGAGCCGACGTCGTGCACGTCCATGCCGAGCCAGTGCGACGTGCGGTGCATGTAGAACGCCTTGTAGCGCTCCTTCTCGAGCGCGTCGTCGAGCGGCCCCGCGATGAGCCCGATCTCGATCATGCCCTCGGTGATCGCCCGGAGCGTCACCTGGTGCACGTCCTCGATCGTCGCGCCCGGTCGCACCGCGTCGATCGCCTGCACCTGCGCGCGCAGCACGACGTCGTAGACCGCGCGCTGCGCCTTCGAGAACGTGCCGCTGATCGGAAAGGTGCGGGTGACGTCGGCGGACTGGTAGCCCCACTCGGCGCCCGCATCGATCAAGAGGAGCTCACCCTCCTCCATCCGCCGATCGTTCTTGCGGTAGTGCAGGATCGTCGCGTTCACGCCCGAGCCGACGATCGAGTCGTACGCCGCTCGCTCGCAGCCGTGCCGCCGGAACGCGCGCAGGATCTCGGCCTCGACCTCGTGCTCGTGCGCGCCCGGCCGCGCCACCCGCATCGCGGCGAGGTGCGCCTCGCGGGTCGCGTCGACCGCGCGCTGCATCGCGCCGAGCTCGAGCGCCGACTTGCGCAGCCGCATCGGGTGCAGGTGCGCCGTCGGATCGACGATCTCGGTCGGCGCGAGCACGCCCGCGCGCTGGCGTCGACGCAGGCTCGTCAGCGCGGCGATCACGCGCGCGTCCATCGCCGGATCTCGCCCGAGCGCGAAGAGCAGGCGCGGCGCGTTCTGGAGGTACTGCGGAAGGCGCTCCGCGAGCTCCGAGATCGGGAACGCCGCATCGGCCCCGTACGTCGCGACGGCTCCGTCGACCCCGGTGCGCGGCCCGTCCCACGTCTCGCGCTCGGGATCGCGCGGCCGCACGAACAGCACGAAGCGGTGCTCGGCGTGCCGGTTCGTGATCACCGCGACCGACTCCGGCTCGTCGAGGCCGGTCAGATAGAAGAAGTCGCTGTCCTGCCGGTACGCGTGCTCGACGTCGTTGTTGCGCACGTGGACCGGCGCCGCTGCGAGCACCGCGACGCCCTCGCCGAGCCGCTCGAGCAGCGCGCTGCGGCGCGCCGCGAGCTCGGTCATCACATCGGAGAAGGCGAGCGAGGAGTCCGGAGGCATCGACGGAGAATGGCACGGGCGAGCACCCCCGGCACCACCCGGAGCGCTCGCCCGCGCGAGGAAAAAATCGGCTCGCCCATTCCGGGACCTGCCGTCCGCGCGCGCGTTCGATCGGCTCGCCCGCTCCACTCCCTGCCGTACACGCGCTGCGCGCGCTCCCGTACGGGAGCTCCGGGGCGAGCACTCCTGCAGCCTGCGGCGCACGCTCCCGTACGGTCCCTCCGGGGCGAGCACTCCTGTCGTCAATCGGCTCGCCCACTCCGGGACCTGCCGTCCGCGCGCGCGTTCGATCGGCTCGCCCGGTCCCTCCGGGCGAGCACTCCTGTCGTCAATCGGCTCGCCCGCTCCGGGACCTGCCG
>JALYRN010000633.1 GCA_030855295.1 Myxococcota bacterium
GGGCGGCACCGCGCCGACGGGCGCCATCGCACCTCCGCAGCTGCCGTCCGCGATGCCCGTGGTCGCCGCCGATGAGAGCGAGGCGCTGCGCTTCGTCTCCCCCCTGCGCTCGTTGTCGTCGCTCGCGATCGCGATCCGCGAGCTGCCGCCCGACTTGCGCGGCTGCGTGAGGATCGTGCCGCACGAGGAGGCGTGGGCCGCGTATGCGCTCGGGCGCTGCGCCGCGCGCGTGCCCGCGCTGATCGCATCGATCGCCGGCGACGCCGCGGTGATCGAGGGCGCGCCGAGCGCGTCGCAGCTCGACGCGATGCTCGAGCCGGCGCTGGTGCGGACCACGACGCGCTCGAACGTGCGCGAGGGCGCGAGCGCGTCTCAGCCGCTCCTGCGCTCGCTTCCCGACGCCACGCTGGTCGTCGCGCTCTACGGTGCGATCGGCGCTGCGCGCTCGGAGGGCGGTGGGCGCGGGACGTGGACGCGCGCCGTCGCCGCCGAGGGGACCGAGGGGTGGATCGCATCTGGGCTGCTGCACCCTTGGGAGCACTGCGTTCCTTCGGTGGAGGCGATCGGCGGAGCGCACGTGATCGCGTCGTGGACCGACGTGCACGAGGGCGATCGGGACAGCCGAGGGCTGCTGCTCTTCGAGCCCGAGGGCGTCGCCGGCGATCGCCGCAGCCGCGTGCGGATCGCGACGACGGATGCGTCGTGCGCGATCGCGGAGATGATCGAGCTGCCGCGCGGGCGCGACGTCATCGAGGAGATCATCGTCACGCGCACGCAGCGCGAGGGCGGCCACACGCTCGTGCTGCTCGGCTCGCGCGATGCGGGCCCGCGTCGCGCGGACGGGCGCATGCGCTGGTCGGCCCATGCGCTGCGAGCGCCGGTCGCCGCGTGGGAGATCGAGCTCCGGACGGGGCAGAACCTGCCGGACGCGCGGCGCGACGGCATCGCGGGGCCGTACTTCGTGGGTCCGGATCGCGAGGCCGGGTTCTGGCCGCTGCGCGTGCGGATCTCGGGCGGCGGTCGGACCTGGTACCGCTGGGACGGCGAGACGCTGGTGGTGGATCGCGTCGCGACGCGCGCCGGCGACGCGGACGGCAGCGACACGCCGGATTGAGGGCAGCGCGTCCCGAATCGGCTCGCCCGCTCCGGGACCTGCCGTCCGCGCGCGAAGCGCGCGCTCCCGTCCGGTCCCTCCGGGGCGAGCACTCCTGTCGACTCAGCGGCTGTCTAAAAATCGGCTCGCCCGCTCCGGTCGCTTCCGTCCGCGCGCCGGGCGCGCTCCCGTGCGCGCCCTCCGGGGCGAGCACTCCTGTCGACTAGCGGCTGGGGAGGGCGGCGAGCAGGGTCGGGCCGACGCGGGCGACGGTCTCGCGCGCGCCGCGCATCGAGAGGTGGACGCCGTCGAGCGTGTCGCCGTCCCGCACCGGACGATCGCTGCGAGGATCGAGGACGACGCCGCAGCGCGTGCCGCGCACGCCGGCGATCTGCGATTCCTGCACGCGGTGGATGCGCTCGGACCAGCCCGCGCGATCACCGTCCGACGGCAGCATCACGAACACGCGCGGCGCGCCCGCCTCGCACAGGGCGTCGACGAACGCGTGCACGCGCGCGGCGTAGAGCTCGCGCCAGCGCGCCTCGTCGCGCCACTGCACCCACGAGGCATCGCCGCGGTCGGGCGACTCCTCGCGCGTCAGCCGCAGCGCATGCGTGTCGTTGCCGCCGATCACCACCACGACGCCGCGCATCGCGTCGAGGTCGCTGAACGATGCGATCTCCGCCTGCCAGTCGAAGAAGTCGGGGCGTGCGAAGCCGGTGGAGCGCTGGCTGCGACGGCGCACCGCGAGCCCGGAGCCCTCGAGGTGCTCCTCGAGCACCACGCCCAGCGGCCCGAACACCGACGACGACCCGATCACGAGCACGTCCGGCGGGGGCCGCTGCGCGTGCGCCGGCAGCGCGCTCGCGAGCAGCGCGAGGAGGGCGATCGAGAGGGTCACGAGCGCGGCCAGCCTCGAGGTGACGCCGGCGCCCGTGCGGCTCTCGAGCGCCGTGTCGGGCCCGGCGTCGATCGCAGACGCTGCGCTCGGACCCTCGGCCGCATCGTCCTCGGGAGGACTGCTGATTCGCTCCGCGAGCGCGTGCGGATAATGGCTGAGCGCGACGATCGCGCCCTCGTGATCGCGCACGTAGAGGGTGTACGCCGTCTCGCGGACGATCGCGTGGCCCCGCTCCGTGAGGCGGGCGCGCCAGCGCTCGCGCTCGTTCGCATCGATCCCGAGCGCGATGCAGTGCCACCCCGGCGAGTCGTCGACGCGCACGGGCTCGTCCTCGAGGGCGCGCTCCACGGCGAGGAACGCGCCCTCGCCGAGCGAGAGCCAGATCGATCGCGGCGCGCCGGACTCGTCCTGCTGACGGCGCATGATCGGGAGCCCGAGCGCGCCGGACCAGAAGGCCTCGGCGCGCACGAGATCGCGCACCTTCACGGCCAGGTGGTGAACCCGGAGCGAGGGCTTCGCTGCGTCCTCGGGCATCGTGCCCGACAGCTTACCGACCGATCAGTGGGAGTGCGAGTGAGCGTGTGCGTGGAGACGACCGCGCGCCCGCAGGTTCACGAGGTGCGCGCCCGCCACCAGGGTGACCCCGCAGACCGTGCCCCCCATCTCGACCACGTCCGTCTCGGCGCTCCGCACCAGCGCGATCACGGCGATCCCGAGCCCGAACAGGATCAGCGGCAGGACGTTGCGATGCTCCCGCAGATAGGCGGGCACGAGCGCGAGCGATCCGACACCGAGCGCGATCCAGAGCAGTCCGCCCTCGACCCACTCGAGGCCCTCGCCCAGCGCCGGCGCGGTGCTCGCGGCGAACGCCGGTGCCGCCGCGAGCAGGGCCGCGGCGACGCAGTGGATCCCGCACGTGATCGAGACCCCCACGCCGACGCGATCGAGCCAGGCGCGACGCTTCGCCCCGTCCGCGGCCGTGTCGTCTGCGGCCGTGTCGTCTGCGGCCGTGTCGTCTGCGGCCGTGTCGTCTGCGGCCGTGTCGTCTGCGGCCGTGTCGTCTGCGGCCGTATCGGCCGCGGCCGTGTCGTCTGCGGCGACGTCGCGGAGGACGACAGCTGGGTGCGCGGTGCGCTCGAGCGCAGCGATCGGCTCGGCCGGCGAGGACGCGTTGTTGCAACTCTGTTGCACGGGAAGGTGAGTCGTACCTCACGCCGTGCCGCTCGTCCACCGCGTCCGCGCCGCGGCTCGCCGTGCCCTCGGATCATGGTAGATCCGCGCCCGAATGGACCAGACGTTCCCGATCGAAGGCAAGGCGCTCATCACCGGCGCGAGCGGGTTCATCGGCGGCCGGCTGCGCGACGCGCTGCTCGCGTCGGGCGCCGAGGTCGTCGCGATCCGGCGCGGCGCGTCTCCCAGGGCGCCGGCCTCCGCCGCGGGCAAGAGCGCGCGCTCGGTCGAGGCGAGCTACGACGACGTCGAGTCGCTCGCGCGCGTCGTCCGCGACGAGAAGCCCGACTACGTTCTGCACGTCGCGGGCGCGACGAAGGGCGTGACCTACGACGACTTCCGCCGCGCGAACGTCACGCCGACGAAGAACCTCATCGAGGCCCTGCTCCGGGAGCACCCGGGCGTGAAGCGCTTCGTGCACGTCTCGTCGCTCACCTCCTACGGTCCGTCGACCGCGGCGCGCCCCCACACCGAGAACGATCCCCGCCGGCCGATCGAGTTCTACGGCCAGAGCAAGCTCGAGGCGGAGCACGCCGTCGAGGCGATCGGCGACCGACTCCCGTGGACGATCTTGCGGCCCGGCGGCGTCTACGGTCCCGGCGACGTCGACTACTTCGAGCTGTTCAAGGAGATCAGCCGCGGGCGCAACGTGTTCTTCGGCAATCGGAAGCGCTGGTTCTCCGCGATCTACGTCGACGACTTCGTCTCCGCGACGCTGCGCGCCGCCACGCACGACGGCGCGATCGGCAAGGGCTTCTTCGTCTGCGACGACGCCCCGATCACGTGGGAGAAGTTCCAGGGCGCGATCGTCGAGGCGGCCGGGCGGAAGGTCATCGCGATCGACCTGCCGGAGTTCCTCACGAACGTCGCGGCGTTCGGCGGTGAGCTCGCGACGAAGGTCGACGGCAAGCCGCGCCTCTTCAATCGTCAGAAGGCGAAGATGGGCGCGCAGGAAGCGTGGACCTGCCGCAGCACCGCGCTCCGCGAGGCGACCGGCTGGACGCACGCGTTCCCGGTCGCGCGCGGCGCGCGGGAAGCGCTCGCGTGGTATCGGCGCGAGGGCTGGGTCTGATCGCGTCGGCGGCGACGTCGCGTCGCACGACCGCGGGGGCGTCTGGTACCGTCCGGCGATGCGCGCATCGCAGGCGTGGTCGGGGCTGGGTCTCGCGGCGGTGCTCGTCGCTTGTGGAGGCACGACGGGCGAACCCGACGCGGGCGAAGTCGATGCCGCTCGCCCGAGCGACGGCGGCCCGGGCGATGAC
>JALYRN010000634.1 GCA_030855295.1 Myxococcota bacterium
CGCCGGAGTCGCTCGGGCTCACCGCGCTGGCCGCCGCGCTGGGCGAGTCGCGCACCGCCGATGGCGAGGTCGTCGCGCTGCCGCACGGCGACGTGCTCCTGCGCGCGCGCCCATACGAGGGAGGCGTCGTCGCGACGCTGCAGGAGCTGCAGAGCGCACAGCGCATCGCGCAGCGGCTCGTCGGCGGCTCCGCGCGCTTCACGTTCGCCGATCTGATCGGCAAGGATCCGGTGTTCCGCGCGACGCTGGAGGACGCGAGCCGCGCGGCGCTGTCCGACGTCGCGATCCTCGTCACCGGCGAGAGCGGCACCGGCAAGGAGCTCGTCGCGCAGGCGATCCACCACGCCTCGCCGCGCGCCAACGCGCCCTTCGTCGGCATCAACCTCGCGGCGATCCCGCGCGAGCTGCTCGAGAGCGAGCTCTTCGGCTACGAGCGCGGCGCGTTCACCGGCGCGCGCGCAGGCGGGATGGTCGGCAAGCTCGAGCTCGCGGGCGAGGGCACGGTGCTCCTCGACGAGCTCGGCGACATGCCGTGGGAGATGCAGGCGAAGCTCCTGCGCGTCCTGCAGGAGCGCAGCGTCGTGCGCCTCGGCGGCAGCCGCGAGGTGCCGATCCGCGCGCGCATCGTCTCGACGACCCACCGAGATCTCGACGTCGCGGTGCGCGAGGGCACGTTCCGGCTCGATCTCTTCTACCGATTGCGCGGCGTGCACCTGCAGCTCCCGCCGCTGCGCGAGCGCCGTGCCGACGTGCCGATCCTCGTCGAGCACTACCTCGCGCGCATCGCCGAGCGCGAGTCGCGACCGGGGCTGTGCCTCGCGCCCGCGCTGATGGAGCAGCTCGTCGCGTACGACTGGCCTGGCAACGTGCGCGAGCTCGCGAACCTGATCGAGGGCGAGGCGAGCCTGCTGGCCCCCGGCGCGACCGAGCTCGTCCACCGTCCTGCCGCGCTGGACCGCGCGATGGCGCGCAAGATCGGGAGCATGCCGCCGCCCTCGATCGACGCGGAGACGCCGGGTGTCCTGCCGCGCGAGCGCGACGAGGTCCTGCCGCTCGCCGAGGTCGAGAAGCGCGTGTTCGCGCACGCCCTGCGTCACTTCAAGGGCAACGTCGCGGCCGCCGCGCGCGCGCTCGGCGTCTCGCGCGGCACCTTCTACAACAAGATGAAGCTCTACGGTCTGGGCGAGGAGCAGGAGCGCTCGTAGGCTCGGGCTGGTCGTGGCAATCTCTGCAGCGCCGCGCTCTCGCTCTCTTTTCCTTGGAGGAATGGCATGCGTTCGAAGACTTTCTTGCTCGTGATCGCGGCCGGGCTCGCGCTCGGCGGCTGTGGTGACGAGGGCCCGCCGGCGGGCTGTGATCGCTTCGTGTCGCCGGGCGGCGACGACCAGACCAACGTGCAGCTCATGTTCGAGGAAGCGCAGGACGAAGAGACGCTCTGCTTCCGTGCGGGCACCTACTCGTTCACCGATCCGATCGCGATCTCGCGCCACACCGGCGTCACGATCCGCGGCGCGGGCGCGACGCGCGACGACGTGGTGCTCGACTTCCAGACGCAGACCGCGGGCGAGAAGGGGCTCAACGTGACGTCGATGGACGACGTCCTGATCGAGAACCTCACGATCCTCGACGCCACCGGCGACAACCTCTTCGTCACCGGCTCCGACGGCGTCACGATCCGCAACGTGCGCTCGGGCTGGGTCACGCGCCCGATCGAGGCCCGCGGCAAGTACGCGATCTACCCGGTGCAGTCGACGAACGTGCTGGTCGAGGACAGCGAGGCGTTCGGCAGCTCCGATGCCGGCATCTACGTCGGTCAGACGACGAACTGCCTCGTGCGCCGCAACGTCGCCGTCGGGAACGTCGCCGGGATCGAGATCGAGAACAGCAGCAACTGCGAGGTTGTCGACAACGAGGCCTACGAGAACACCGGCGGCATCCTGGTGTTCGAGCTCCCCGGCCTGCCGATGCGCGGCGGCTCCACGCTGATCCACGACAACATCGTGCGCGACAACAACGTGCCGAACTTCGCGCCGGGTGGCGTCGTCGAGCTGCTCCCCGCGGGCACCGGGATGATGGTGCTCGCCGCCAACCAGGTGGAGATCCGCGACAACCAGATCACCGGCAACGAGTCGACCGGCATCCTCGTCGCGTCGTACACCGCCGCTGTCTTCCTCGGCGAGCCGATGCCGACCGATCCCGACTACGACCTCTACATCGACGACCTCTGGATCCACGGCAACACGTTCACCGAGAACGGCACCGCGCCGCACGAGCCGCTCTTCCAGATCGCCGTGGTCGGCGGCGCGACGACGCTCGAGGACGTGGTCTGGGACGGCGAGCTGGCCGAGGGCGCGAGCGCGACCGACTTCTGCTTCGAGGGCGAGGGCACGTTCCGCGACGGCAACCTCGCCTCGATGTTCATGACCCAGAGCACCGATCGCGCCCCGTACATGTGCACCGGGGCGGCGGTGCCCGGCGTCACGCTGTGAGCCGCTTCGGTTTCGCGGCGATCGCGATCCTCCTCGGCAGCTGCGGCACCGAGGAGGCGGCGCGCACGATCGACGAGTGGGAGCTCTTCGTCGATCCCGCTGCGCAGGCGCCGAGCGAAGGCGTCGTGCCGTACGACATCGTCGCGCCGCTCTTCTCCGACTACGCGAGCAAGCACCGCTTTCTCCGGGTGCCCGAGGGCGAGCAGATCACGGTCGACGAGACCGGCCGCTGGCAGTTCCCGGTCGGCACCGTGCTCGTGAAGACGTTCGCGTTCCCTTACGACCTCCGCGACCTCTCGCTGGGCGAGCGCATCATCGAGACGCGGCTCCTGGTGCTCGAGGAGGACGGCTGGCGTCCCTTCGTCTACGTGTGGAACGACGACGTCACCGAGGCCGTGCTCGCGCCCGCGGGACGCCGCGTCCCGGTCGAGTTCATCGACGCGAGCGGCACCAACGTCTCGCTGACGTACCGCGTCCCCAGCCACACCCAGTGCGGCAACTGCCACGGCGGCACCGCCGACATCATCCCGCTCGGGCCCCGCACTGGTCAGCTCGATCGCGATCACGACTACGGCGCCGGTCCCGAGAACCAGATCGATCACCTCGTCGCGCTCGGCTGGCTCGCGGCGCGCCCCGGCCCGAGCCCCGACTTCGTCGACCCCTTCGATCCCGAGAGCACCGACGTCGACGCGCAGGCGCGCTCCTACATCGACGCGAACTGCGCGCACTGCCACCGCGAGGGCGGCTCCGCGGAGCAGAGCGGCCTCTGGCTCGGCATCGAGACCGAGGCCGGCAGCGTGCGCCTCGGCATCTGCAAGCCCCCGGTCGCCACCGGCCCGCGCGGCAGCGGCGGTCGCGCGCAGGTGATCTCCCCCGGCGCTCCCGACGACTCGATCTTCGTCTACCGGATGGAGAGCGACGAGCCCGGCGTGAAGATGCCCGAGGAGCCGACCCTGCTCGTGCACCGCGAGGGCGCCGAGCTGATGCGCCGGTGGATCGTCGCGATGCCGCCGCGCGACTGCTCGATGTGAGGGTTCCGCGCCGAAACGCTGCACGGCGTCTTCTCCCGGACGCCGGCTCGGCACGCGTCCTTCCCGGTGGATCACCGAGCGCAGTCGTAGTGATCAGAAGCGGGCGCCGAGCTGGAACACGTGCACGACGTGCTCGCGGTCGATGTCGACCTCGATCGTGTACGAGATCAGCATCGGCCCGTGCAGCAGGTTCACGACCGCCATCGGCCGCACCGACCAGAACTGCGTCTCGTCGTCGCGCCAGCGCAGCGCCGGCGTGCCCATGTCGTCGACGATCTCGCCGCGCCGCGTCTGCGAGCGCACGCTCGTCACCGAGGCGCCGAGCGCGAGCTCGAAGTGCATCGCGAACCGGCCGAACGCGAGGATCTGCCGCCACCCGACGAACGCGTCGCCGCGGAAGCGATCGTCGTGCTGCGAGAGCACGTCGGTCCCGACCGGCGTCTCGTTCTGGAAGAAGTACGAGAAGCGCGCGCCCAGGATGAACGCGTCGAGGCCGATCAAGCCGACGTTGAGCGACGCGCCCCAGAGCCACTCGGGGTCCTCGTAGGTCGCCGCGATCGCGAGCCCGCCGGTCAGGTTCCAGCGCCCGCCGTAGCCCTCGGGTCGATCGAGGCGCGACACCAGATCCGCGAGCGCCGGCACGGCGGGCATCGCGTGCACCACGAGCCCGCCGCCGAAGGACTCGTGCGCCGTGCCGAGCAGCGCGACGAGCTCGCCCGCGCAGGTCACGATCGCGCTCCCGAGCATGCTGCCGATCCGCGCGTCGGTCTGGATCGCGCGCTCACCGCGCCCGCTGACGACGCCCTCGCTGACCGCCCAGGGGAGGGTGCCGCGGAGCGAGTCGGGCACGCCGCGCGGGAGGTGGTCCGAGGGCGTGCCGACGATCACGACCGGCATCCCGACGTGCACGCCGTCCCACGGCGCGAGCGGCAGCGGCCGGCCGGGCAGCGCCGCGTCGAGCTCG
>JALYRN010000635.1 GCA_030855295.1 Myxococcota bacterium
CGATCCGTCGCGCGAGCTCGGGATCGCCGGGCGCGGGGTACTGCACCTCGAAGAGCGGGCGCGGGAAGCCGCCGAAGTCGTGGATGGTGCGGGGGCGATCGTTCTCGGTGACGAACGTGCCGTCCTCGTAGAAGTGCGCCGAGATCACGACCACCGCGCGCGGCCGCGGCAGCGAGCGCCCGAGCTCCGCGAAGCTGCGGCTCCAGGCGTTGTCGGTGATCGCGTTCATCGGAGTGCCGTGACCGACGAAGACCGAGGGCATGCGCGTCATGCGAAGGTGATGACCGATCGCGTGCGCAGGTGCAGGCCGCGGCGTGGCGGCGGGCGCGATCTCAGCGTGAATCGCGCGGTGGATCACCGCGGCGCACTACGCTGCCCGAGCTGTGCGCGCGGGCGCGACGGACCGAGAGCGCGGCCACCACGGCGAGCATCATCAGTGCGTACGCGGACGACGTGGGGCCGCCCGCCGCGCGGCAGCCGCAGCCTGCCGGCATCGTAGCGGCGAGGCCGGCGTCGGGCTCGGGTGTGATGGCTGCGGTCGATCCGCCGTCGAGCGGGGATGCGTCGACCGTCGTGGCGCCCGCGTCGGGAATGCCGGCGTCGGGCTCGCAGTCGGCGGGGCAGGTCTCGCCGGCATCGCATGCTCCGTCGCCGCAGACGCGCGGGCACAGGCGCTCGCTCTCGAAGCCCGAGCCGCACAGCGCGTCGAGCGCCGGCGTGATCGAGTTGATGGTCTCGGTGCGCGTGGTGTCCTCGCCGATCACGCGCAGCACGGTGCAGGTGCCGCCGTCGTCGAACGCGCTGATCGGGCCGGCGGTGAGCTCGCCGATCACGCGATGCGCATCGTCGAACACGCCGGAGCCCGAGTTGCCCGGGTGCGCATCGAGGCGCGCGTAGAACGTCGTCGCCGAGCGTGGCGCGGTGACCGCGCCGCTCTCGACCACCTTCATCGGGATGCCGAGCGGGTAGCCGGCGAGCGAGACGACGTCACCGACGGCGACCGACCCTCGGCGCACTTCGGCGGGCGGGCCGATCGCGGCGCGATCCAAGCGAACGATCGCGTAGTCGTTCTGTGCGTCGTGCGCGAACGCGACGATCTCCGCGCACGCGTAGACCGACGACTGGTCGATCTCGCGGAGCGCGTCGGGCGCATCGTAGTACCAGCCGAACACGTACCGCTGATCGACGCACTCGACGCTCTCGACGCAGTGTCCCGCGGTGAGCACGAGGTCGTCGTCGATCAGCGTCGCCGAGCAGCTCGCGACGGCGGGCTGCTCGAGGAACGCCTCGCCCTCGCAGAGCCCGCGCCGGTCGCGCAGCGTCGGGCCCGAGAGCGTGACGACGCCGCTGCTCGGATCGATCGCGAGCCGCCGCTGGTGCACGAGCGCCGGGACCGCGCGCACCACCAGCGCGCGCAGCGTCTCGTCGACGACCTCGTGCACCTCGACGCGATCGTCGGCGCCGAAGATGACGGGCGCGGCGGCGACGCGTGGCTCCTCGGCGCACCCGGCGAGCGCGAGCAGCAGGAGCGCGAACGGCCGTCGCCACATGCGGGCCACGCTATCACGCGCCGTGATGTCGCCGCGCAGCACGCTGCCGGTGCCCGCGAACGTGACCTGCGCCATCAGCGATCCGTAGCCGAGCGCGCGTGCGGGAGCTCTCATCGCGAGCGTCGCTGCCGCGTTGCGCCTCGAGATCCGATGGGAACCGCGGGCTCGGCCGGTGGTCCCAAGGTGCACGCGCTGGCCTCGGTCGGACGCGTCACCACGACAGGAGACCGGGCATGCAGATCGAACGACGGGCACGTGCGTCGAAGTGGATCGCGCTGATCGCGCTGATGGTGGGGCTCGGCTGCGGGCGCGCGGCGGAGCCGGGCGCGGACGGCCTCGCGCACGCGCCGGTCGAGCCTGGCGACCGGTCGTCGATCGTGGAGTCGGAGCCGGATCCGACGCTCACCGAGGCCGAGGTTCCCGAGTCTCCGGCGTCTCGACGGCTCGAAGATCGCGCGGGGCCGACCGGTGGCACCGCCGCGGCCGCGGAGCCGATGGCGCAAAGGGCGCCGATGGAGAGGGCGCAGGCGGACGATCTGCTCGCCGCCCGGTCCGCCACCGAGCGCGAGGGCACCGAAGAGGTCGACGCGCTCCTCGGAGGCGCGCTCGCTGGTCGCTCGGGCGCGGGCGCCCCCGCACGGTATGGCGGAGGAGGTGGAGGCGGCTTCGCAGGGCGCGGGCCGGGAACTGGCTCTGCGCCCCGGACCGCGAGCGCGACGCCGCGGGCTCGGCCGATGTCGCCGCCGCCGCCGACCTCGGTGCGCTCCGCGCCAGCGATCCCGCAGAGCGGCGTGCTCGCGTCGACGTTCGTGGCGGGCGGCGGCGCGCAGGCGCGGCTCGAGGACATGCTCGATCGCGGCGTGATGGTCGGCGGCCGCCACGTTCGGCTCGAGGCGTTCGACGACCTCGGCCGCCTTCCGTACGCGGTGCCGCACGACGACGCGGTCGCGCTCTACGCGAACCTCGAGCGCGAGCGGATCGTCACCAGCGGTGAGCGCGTGCACCTGCAGATCGCGCTGATGGCGCGGCAGGGCGAGATGCCGGCGCGGCCGCGCATGGACGTGCGCCTCGTGATCGATCGCTCCGGCTCGATGCACGGCGACAAGTGGACGAACGCGATCCAGGCGGCGCATGCGCTGGTCGATCGGCTCCGCGCGACCGACACGTTCGCGCTGATCAGCTACAGCGACGACGCGACGATCGACCTCCGGCCGGCGCGGGTCGGCAACCGCCGCGCGGCGCACGCTGCGATCGATCGTCTCGAGATCGGCGGCGGCACCAACATCGACGCGGCGCTCGCGGCGGTCGACACCGTGCGCCCCGAGCGTCGCCGTCCCTCCGACGTGCTGCTCGCGGTGCTGCTCTCGGACGGCGTCGCGAACATCGGGCAGACGAACCCCGACATGATCGCGTCTCGCGCGCGCGCTCTCTTCGACTCGGCGGGCGTGCTGACGACGACACTCGGCGTCGGCACCGACTTCGACGAGACCACGATGCTCTCGATCGCGCGCGAGGGCAGCGGCAGCTACCACTTCGTGCGCCGCAGCGAGGACATCGCGCGCATCCTCACCGACGAGCTCGAGGAGCGCGCGCAGGCGGTCGCGCAGAACCTGCGGCTGCGCATCGAGCTCGCGCCCGGCGTGACCGCGACGCGCATCTACGGCTCGCGCGTGCTCGACGCGCAGGCAGCGGCCGACGTCCGCGCCACCGAGATCGCGACCGACCAGCGGCTCGCGCGCGAGCTCGGCATCGCGCGCGATCGGCAGCACGACGATCAGCGTGGGCTGCGCATGCACCTGCCGACCTTCCGCCGCGGCGATCAGCACGTCGTGCTGATGGAGCTCGAGGTGCCCCCCGGCACCGACCTCACGCAGATCGCGCGCGTGTCGCTCGACTGGAAGGACCTCGTGCACGAGCGCAACGACTCGGCCGCGGTGGACGTGAGCGCGCGGCGCACCAGCGACGCCGAGGACGCGATCGCGTCGACGAGCCGTCACGTGAAGCGCACCGTGCTCGCGTTCCAGGCGGGCGACTCGCTGCAGGCGACCGCCGAGGCGCTCGAGCGCGGTGATCATGCGGGCGCGCAGCTCGCGATCACGGAGCGCATCGAGGTGCTCCGCGCTGCGCGCGATCTCTGGCGCGACCGCGCGCTCGACGCCGACCTGCGCATCCTCGAGCAGTACCAGCAGGTCGTCGCCGCGGCGTGGCCGGGCTGGGGTGACGACTCGCGGCGCACGCTGGTGATGGCGATGAACTTCTATGGCGACCAGAGGATGCGATGAGGGCGGGGGTGCTCGCGTGGGGGCTCGCGCTCGCGGTCGGGGCGGTCGCGGCGGGCGCATCGGCGCAGGATCGGGAGCACGTGCTCGGGAGCGTTCGCCTCGACGCGTGGGAAGCCGCTGACCTGTCCTGGTACGCGCCCGCGCAGGGCAGCACGACGGTGCGAGTGCTCGTGCGCGGGTCGATGACGTGTGCGCTCGACGGTGCCGAGATCGACGCGATGCGGATCACGACGACGTCGCGCGTCCTCGACGCGGCGACGCCCGTCGTGTTCCCGCCGGGGGCTCGGTTCGTCGAGCAGCGCGGCGCCCACGCGTACGTCTTCGAGCTCGCGACCGACGAGAGCGCGACGATCGCGCTCAACGTGCCGGGGCTCGCGTCGCGGTATCTGGTGACCGCGAGCGAGCTCCGGGACAGCCTCACGGGGGCGATCTTCGTCGACGTGCTCGGCCCGCCGCCGTCCCCCGGCGTCGCCGCCGCGGCTCCGGCGTCCGCCGAAATCCCGAGTGAGAACAGCGACTTGACGGGGGTCGCGCTCGCGGGGAGCGCGCTCGGTCTGCCGCTGCTGGCGTTCGGTCTGTTCTTCGCGACGCGCCGCCGTCGCACGCGCGAGGATCGGCTGATGACGCGGGTGCGCCGCGCGCGCGCCGAGAT
>JALYRN010000636.1 GCA_030855295.1 Myxococcota bacterium
GTGCCAGAGCAGGAGCGCGCGCGCGACCTCCATCGACGGGGCGACGGCGGCATCGTCGATCGCGAGCCCGAGCGCGGCGGGATCGGGCGGCGGTGCGCTCAGCGTCAGCAGCAGCGAGATCGGCGCGAGCGCGCCGAGGAGCACCGACGTCACCGCGAGCGAGAGCAGGATGCACACCGCGGTCTGCGCGAGCGAGAGCTGCGAGCGCAGCAGCGCCGCGAGGATCGCGCTCGTCGCGGTGGTGCACGCGGCGATCGCGGCGATCAGCAGCGGGAGCTTGAGCGCGACGTAGACGCCCATCTCGGGCGCGCGCCACATCCCGAACGCCGCGCCGTACGCGCCGGCACCGAGGGCGATGGCGAGCGCGCACGACGCCGCGACGCCGCGCAGATCGTCTCCGCGGCGGATGCGATCGACGAGCGCCGCGTCGATGCGGCAGAGCGCGCCGGGCCCGAGGAGGCGCACGGCTCAGCCTCCGCCGACCCAGTACGCGAGGAAGAAGAGGCGGTCGTGGAAGAGCGTGCCGTCGAAGGGCCCGACGAGCGGGCGCAGCGTCGTCGTGACCTGGCACATCACGAGCACGAAGAGCACGCCCCACATCGTCGTGCCGCGCACCGGGGCGGCGTTCATCGCGGCGAGCGCGCGGCTCAACAGACCGATCGCGAACACGCTGCTGATCAGCAGGAACGTCAGATGCAGCGCGCCCATGAACACGGGCGACGACGTCGCCTGCGAGAACACCCACGCGACCGGCGCGAAGCCGACGAGCAGCACACCCATCAGCGCGACTGCCATCATCAGCGCGCCCCACGTCTCGCGCGCGCTCTGCTGCGCGCCGGCGAGGCACGAGAACACGTGGAGGCTCGGGAAGCAGATCGCCGCGCAGAAGAAGATGCCGAGCGAGAGCTTCAGCGGAACGATCAGCAGCTGCAGCCCACCGCCGAACGCCGCCATCACGAGCCCGGTCAGCGCCATCGTGATCACGACGATCGCGGAGAGCTGGAAGAGCGCGCCGCGCCCGTGCCGGATCTCGTGGAGCACGCTCGCGGGCGACTTGAGCAGCGCCTCGACCATCGCGAACGCGCCCTTCCCCTCGATCGCCGCGGCCTCGCCGCGCAGCGGATCGACGGGGCCGCGAACGGGCCTCGAGGCGCTCGCGGGCGGCGCCACCCACTCGACCGCTGCAGGCGGCGCTTCGTCCTGGTCGTCGCTCGGTCGGGACGGGAGCTCGTACACGGAGAACCTCCTCGGCGCGCGCGAACATGCGCGTCACCTGGAGTACGCCGTGACCCCCGCCGGCTCTTCCGCCGATCACGGCGCCCGGCGAAGACGCCTCCGAACCGCCACGGCACCGCCACATCTCGCCTCAGCGCGGCGCCCACCCCGCCGTCAGCGTCGCCGACCACGTCGACCCCTCGTCGAACGCGACGCCGTCGGGCAGATCCAGGTTCAAGTAGAGCCGTCCCTCGAGCGTGAGGTCCTCGATCTCGGCGCGCACGAAGGTCGTCAGCGACACGAACGCCTCGAGCTGGTCTCGGAGGAAGAACGGTCCGCGATAGACGACGAAGTCCTCGTACGCGACGCTGCGCCAGCCGTAGCCGAACGCGGCCCACTCCAGCGAGCCCTGCTGCACCACGACCTGACCGCGCACTCCGATCGCGAGCGGCTCGATCGGTCGCGCACCGATCCAGGCGCCGAGCTGCGCGACCGCGATCAGATCATCGCTCGAGATCCAGTAGAAGCTCCGGCGGCCGACCCGCGGGATCGTCGGCATCAGCGCGCCCGCGAGATCCCCGCCCACGAACAGCCAGTCCACGCGCCCCTCGAGCCTCGCGCGGAGCACGAACGGGACCGACTCCTCGGTCCCGAGCCACGCGTCGCCGTGGCCCTGCGACGCGCGCAGCAACGAGTACGCGCGGCTCTCGTGCGGCTCGTGATCGTACGCGTTCGTCAGCGGCACCCCCACGCCGAGCGCGACGCGGAAGACGAGGTCTCGGCTCGCCCACCCCACCGCGACCGACACCAGCGGGCTCGCGGCGCGTCCCACGTCGTCGCTGGTCACGATCCCTCGCCAAGCGAGCTCGACGTCGAGCGTCAGCGCGCCGCCGTCCTCGACCCGCGCCGTCGCATCGCCCTGGGTCAGCGCGCGAGCGCGCGCATAGAGCCCGAGCGTCGCGCCGGAGAAGCGCCACGGCACCGCTTCGACCGTGCCGGGCCGAGGACGATCGTACGGCAACGGGACGACCATCAGCCCGTCCGGCCCCTCACGCCGCTGCGCGCCGCCCACCTCGACGAGCACCCGGTGCCCCGCGCTCCCGAAGCGCTCCCCGGTGTCGAGCTGCGCCTGCGCGACGGCCGGAGCGAACGACAAGCAACAACACACCAGCAGCGCTGGCCCTGGGATCCTCGGCAGCCCCATCGTCCTCACCCTCGCCGGAAGAATCTCAGCAGCGGCGTGAGGCGCAGGTTGATCCCGCGGCCGAGCCAGTGCCACCACCAGGTCACGATCCAGCCCGAGACCGCCGCGGTGAACGCGACGAAGAAGAGGGCGATCTTGATCGCGTCGAAGTACCAGTTCGTCGCGTCCCAGCGGTCCGGGACCATGATCGCCGCGCAGATGCTCATCGACGCGCTGAAGATCGCGACGGCGACGCGCGTCGCGCTGTCGTGCAGGCGATCGGGCAGCGCGTCGAGCTTCGGCATGATCGGCCGCACCTGGACGTTGCCGGTCTCCATGTCGTGGAGGATCTGATCGAGGTGCGTCGGCATCGTGCGCAGGAGCGACGCGACGCCGGTCGCCCCGCCGAGCGCGTGCTGCAGCATCTTGTCGGGCGCCCAGCGATCGCCGAAGAGCTGCTCGACGTAAGGACGGATGATCGGGATCGCGTCGAGGTCCGGATGGAGCCTCCGCACCAAGCCCTCGATCGTGCCCGCGGCCTTCGCGAGCACGGTGTACTCGGTCGCGAGCTTCACGCGGTACTTGCCCGCGGCGTTCGCGAACTCCTCGACGAAGCCGCGGGTGTCGAGGTCCTTCACCGAGCGCACCATCACGTACTGCGCGCGCACCCGCGTGATCTCGCTCTTGAGCTCGCCGATGTCGACGCGCTGCGTCGGCGTGCCGATCTTCAGGAGGACGCGCGCGACGGTCGATGCGTCGTCCATGATCGTGCCGAGCACGAGCGTGACGAGATCGTCGCGCTGCTCGGTCGAGAGCGTGCCGACGAGGCCGAGATCGACGAAGCAGATCGTGCCCGCCTCGTCGATCAGGATGTTGCCGGCGTGCGGATCGCCGTGGAAGAAGCCGTCGACCAGGATGCCCTTGCACATCGTGTGGACGATCTGCTCCATCGCGTGCTTCGCGCGCTCGCTCGACGCCTCGAGGTCCCGCACCGGGATGCCCTCGAAGTACTCCATCGTCAGCACGGTCCGGCAGCTCAGCTCGGGCAGCGGGGCGGGCACCGTCACCGGGCGCTTCGGATCGAGCAGCGACCGCATGTGCACGAGGTTCGCGAGCTCGGCCGTGAAGTTCAGCTCGCGCAGCAGGCCCTTCTCGAACTCGGCGACGATCGCGCTCGGGGTGACCAGGCGCATCTCGTCGATGCTCGCCTCGAGCGCCTTGGCTGCGAGGAAGAGCAGATCGAGATCGCCGCGCATCGTCGACTGGATGCCGGGGCGCTGCACCTTCACGACGACGGCCTGACCGTCGCGCGTCTTCGCGAGGTGGGCCTGGCCGATCGACGCGGTCGCCATCGGCGTCTCGGCGATCTCCGCGAAGAGCTCCTCGAGCGGCAGCGCGAGGCCGTCCGCGATCACGCGCTGCACGTCGGCGAAGGGGATCGGCGGCGCCTGATCCTGCAGCTTCGAGAGCGCCGCGATGTACTCGTTCGGCAGCAGATCCGAGCGCATCGAGAGGACCTGGCCGAGCTTGATGTAGGTGGGCCCGAGCGCCGCGAGCAGCCGCGCGAAGCGCTCCGCGGGCGTCCCCTCGGCCTCCTTGCCGCGCTGGACCGCCGAGGGGCCGATCAGCTGCGCCGCGAACGGGATGCGCAGCAGCACCTCGCCGAACCCGTGCTGCGCGACGATCCCGACGACCTTGCGCAGGCGCCCGACGTCGCGGATCGCGACCCCGAGGAGCGATCCATCGTGCGTCTGCTCGGCCATCTTCTCCGCGGCCATCTTCTGTTCGGCGGCCATTCTTCTGGGCGGCCATCTTCTGTTCGGAAGCACGGCTCCGGCGGAAGCTAGTACGCCGCTACTC
Source organism: Myxococcota bacterium (assembly GCA_030855295.1). GTDB lineage: Bacteria > Myxococcota_A > Polyangia > Polyangiales > Sandaracinaceae > Sandaracinus. Next base: position 4,259 of record JALYRN010000636.1, read on the forward strand.
GAACCGGAAGAACCCACCGCCCTCCCCGTTCCCCGCGGGCGCGCTCTTGGTCGGGCGCGTGCCTCCGCCGCCCCCGCGACGTCGATCGCGCGCGAGGGTCAGCCGCACGCGCTGCTCGACGTCCGGCACGATCGACTCGACGTGCTCCCGATGCCCCTCGAGCCGGAGCGCGAGCTCGACGGGCGCATCGCCGCGCGGCAGCTCGAGCGCGAGCGGCGTCGCGC
>JALYRN010000637.1 GCA_030855295.1 Myxococcota bacterium
CCGCGAGGCGCACCGGGAGCTCGAGGTGCTCGGCCGAGGTCGAGCCGGGCAGGCCGACCTCGACCGTGACCAGCGCGACCTGATGCGCGCCGACGCCCAACTCGCGCTCCCACGCGAGCTCGAACGCGACGAGGCGCTCTTCGCCGTCCACCGCGGGCGCGAGGGTCGCGGTCAGGACCGATCGACCGTCGCTCGTCGTGCGCACCGAGGCGTAGTGCGGCGCCGTCGCGATCGCGACGCCGCGCGCGCCGCGGATGCACAGCTGGACGCGGCCGGTGACGGCGCCCCGCACGGTCGCGAGCTCACCGCCGACGGTGCCGACCAGATCGCCGCCCGCGTCGACGTGGAGGAAGCGGCCGCCGCCGACGCCGGCCATCGCCGCGAGCAGCGACGCGTCGAGCTCGCTGCCGACGCCGATGGTCGTCAGCGTCGCGAGACCGGCCTCCTCGCCGACCATCGCGATGATCTTCGCGGCATCGGTGATGCCGGTGTACGGGAAGCCGTCGGTGATCAGGATCGCGTGCCCGTGCGAGAGCTGGTTCGCGAGGGCGAGGCTCTGCTGCGCCGCGCCGTGCAGCGCGGTGCCGCGGCCCGCCTGCATCCCCGCGATCACCAGGCGCGCCGCGTTCTTCCCGCGCCAGTCGGCGCGTTGCGGCGGGAGCATCACGCGGACGTGCTCGTCGAACGCGAGGATCGCGAGCTCGTCCTCCGCGCGCAGCATCTCGATCAGCACCGTCGCCGCGAGGCGCGCCTGCTCGAGCTTGTCGCCGCGCATCGACGACGAGCGATCGATCGCGAGCACGAACTGCACACCTGGCTCGCTCGCGGGCACGCGCGGACGCATCCGCAGCGCGAACCACGCGCGGCGATCGCGCGGACCGACGGGATCGATCTCGGGAAGCACTTCGGCGTCGAGGAGGTTCATGTCCCTCCGACGCGCGAGCCCCGCCGCGTCTGACGGCCTGAACGCAGGATCAGCGTCGCGTCGCGCCGCTCGGCCCACCGCGCCGCGGGCCCCAGATCGCGTCGATCTCGATCGGGAGATCGAAGGGCGGCAGCGAGGCCGTCTCCCCTTCTTGCGCGACCAGCGCGTAGATGCGCAGCTTCTTAAGCCGGTCGTCGCGCACGGAGCCAGGCGACAGGATCTCCCGATACAGCTCCTCGAAGCTCCGGGATCGCCCGGCGGGCGCGCCCATGCGCTCTCAGTACAGCCGCGCGCCGCGCTCCGGTCGGAGGCCGCTGACACGGTGGTCTCGTTGCGCTATCACCGGCCCCGATGTCTGCGGCGATCGTGCAGGGCGACCGCTCGGTGCTGCTCGAGGTCGATCACGAGGGCTACGAGGACGCACGCCGCGTGCTCGCGCGCTTCGCCGAGCTCGAGAGGTCGCCCGAGCACGTGCACACGTATCGCCTGAGCGATCTCGCGCTCTGGAACGCGGCCGCGGCGGGCGCCACGGCGGAAGAGATCGTCGAGGGGCTCCGCAGCATCTCGCGCTTCCCGCTTCCCTCGAACGTCGAGCACGAGATCCGCGATCGCGTGGCGCGACACGGGATCTGCTCGCTCCACGATCATCCGAGCGACGCCGCGCTCCTGCGCCTCGCGGTGCGCGAGCGCTTCGTCCGCGAGCGCCTCGCAGGCGACAAGAAGGCCGGCGCGATCCTGCGCCCGGCGCCCGACGGCTTCGTGCTCGATGTCGCGCACCGCGGCCTGGTGAAGCAGGCGCTGCTGTCGATCGGCTATCCGGTCGACGATCGCGCGGGGCTCGTCGCGGGCGAGCCGCTGCCGATCGCGACCCGCGACGACGCGTTCGCGCCCTACCCGTATCAGTCGGACGCGGTGCGCGCGTTCGAGTCCGCGGGCGCGCACGGCGTGCTCGTGTTGCCGTGCGGCGCGGGGAAGACCGTCATCGCGATGATGGCGATGGCGAGCACGAGCGTGCGCACGCTCGTGCTGACGAGCGGCCGCGAGGCGAGCGATCAGTGGAAGCGCGAGATGCTCGCCAAGACGAGCCTCTCGGACCAGCAGGTCGCGATCTACAGCGCCGATCACAAGGACGTCGGGCCGGTCACGATCACCACCTACGCGATGCTCGCGCGCAAGGGCGGCAGCGGTCCGACGAAGTTCACCCACTTCGATCGCCTCGCGCAGGAGCCGTGGGGGCTGGTGATCTACGACGAGGTGCACCTGCTGCCCGCGCCGGTGTTCCGGCTGACCGCCGAGCTGCAGGCTCGCCGCCGGCTCGGGCTGACCGCGACCCTGGTGCGCGAGGACGGACGCGAGGGCGACGTGTTCGCGCTGATCGGTCCCAAGCGCTACGACGTGCCGTGGCGCGAGCTCGAGAAGAGCGGCCACATCGCGGCCGCGTCGTGCTTCGAGATCCGCGTGCCGCTCCCGAGCGCGCTCGAGCTGCCGTACGCGCACGCCGGGCTGCGCGAGCAGCCACGCATCGCGGGCGAGAACCCGCTCAAGGTCTCCGTGCTGAAGCGGCTCGCCGAGAGGCACGCCGGAGATCGGCTGCTCGTGATCGGCAGCTACCTCGCGCCGCTCGCCGCTGCGGGCGAGGTGCTCGGCGCGCCGGTCGTCACCGGCGAGACGAAGCACGCCGACCGCGAGCGCGCGTACGCCGACTTCCGCGCCGGGCGCATCCGGCGCTTGGTCCTCTCGCGCGTCGGCAACTTCGCGATCGATCTTCCCGACGCCAACGTGCTCGTGCAGCTCAGCGGCACGATGGGCTCGCGACAGGAGGAAGCGCAGCGGCTCGGCCGCGTGCTCCGGCCCAAGCCCGGCGGCGCGACGTTCTACACGCTGGTCACGCGCGACACCGTGGAGCAGGAGAACGCGCTGCATCGGCAGCTCTTCCTGACCGAGCAGGGCTACCGATACTTCATCGAGGACTGGACGGAGGACGACGATGGCCCGCCCCAAGGCGCGACGATCCACTGAGGTCCCCGAGCTCCTCGGCGCGCAGCCCTGGGAGGACTTCGCGTCCGACCTGACGCCGGCGATCGCGCAGCACCTCGGCATCTCGCCGCGCGAGGTCGAGCGCGCGGTGTCGGATCCCGAGCGCATCGCCGCGCGCGTGCGCGCGCTTCCGGGGATCGCGATCGCGGTGCTCGAGCTGCTCGTCGACGCCGATGGCGAGCTCGACGCACCGGGGCTGCTCACCCTCGCCCAGGAGCGTCTCGGGATCGACGAGCGAGCGCTGGGCGCAGCGTTCGGCGCGCTCGCGCGGGCGGCGCTCGCGTTCACGTTCATGGTCGGTGCGCAGCGCTCGCACCGCGTCGGTCTCCTCGACGTGAGCGCCGCGACGATCGCGTCGCTGGTCCGCGGGCTCACGCTGCCCGACCCTCCGGCCGCGGCGATCGAGCCCGGCGACGCCGACACCCAGCTTCGCGACGACGTCGCGGCGCTCGCGACGCTCGCGCACGTCCCCGTCCGCATCAACAAGGACGGACGGGCGAACCTCACGTCCGCCAAGAAGCTCGCCGCCGTCATCGGACGCGGGGAGCAGGAGACGATCGCGCTGCTCGAGCGCGCGAGCGACGCCGGCGTGCTCGGCGCGCGCGGGACGATGCTGGCGCCGAGGAGCGACGCGCTGCGGCGGCTCGCGCGTGGAGATGTCGTCTGGGCGGCGCGCGGAACGAGCGCGCTCGCGTACCACTGGACGCCTTCCGATCGCTGGATCGCGCGAGAGGCACTGATCCGGGCGCTCACCGCGCGCGATCTCCAGGAGGCGCGGCGGTACACGTTCGGCCGAATCGGCTATCCGCTGAGCGACGCGATGGTCGAGGCGCGGAACCGTGCGGGCCGGGCGATCGACGCCGCGGGCCTGCTCCGCCTCGAGCGCGACGGTCACGTGTTCGTGCGGCGGCGCGCTCCGAGCGCGCAGCGCAGCGGAGGCGACGGGCACGTGACGCCGAGCTTCGAGGTGATGCTGGGGCCGGACGCCGATCCCGAGCTGGCCGCGATCGTCGCGCTGGCGGCCGAGCCGGTGCGCTTCGATCGCGTGATCACGCGCAAGCTGACGCCGGCTTCGATCGCGGCCGCGCTCGCCGAGGGTCTCACGATCGAAGAGGTGACGCAGGCGCTCGAGCGGGTGGGCCGACACGGGCTCGCCGACAACGTGCGCGCCATGATCGCCGACTGGGCGCGCAGCGCTCGCACCGTGCGGGTGCGTAGGGTGTGGGCGCTCGAGGCGTCGACCGCCGAGGCCGCCGATCTCGCCGCGCGCGCGCTCGGCGCGAGCGTCGTGTCGCGGCCGACGCCCACGCTCGTTCTCGTCGACGGCGAGCTGGCGACGCCCGACGTCGCGCTCTCGAAGACATCGGTGAAGGTCAGCGGCGCGATCGAGCCGATCCTGGGCGCGGCCTTCGGCTCGTCGCCGATCGACCTCGACGTGGACGTCGAGGCGCCGCCGTGGCTCGAGCGCCGCGCCGCGCCCGAGCTGAGGGCCCGCGCGCGCGACACCACGGGACTGGGC
>JALYRN010000638.1 GCA_030855295.1 Myxococcota bacterium
CCCTGGCGCTGTTCGCGATGCTCGGGCTCGTGATCGCGCGCCGACGCCGGCGCTGATCTCGACCACGCGTGCCTCTGATCGACGGCCGGCCGGGCTCACGCCCGCGCCGGCCGTCGGCTTTTCCCGCTCGATGCGCGCGTGAGCTTCCTTCGCAGCCGTGCCGCGACGGGCGCTACCACTCGGTGCACAGCGGCTGACAGCTGCGCGCGAGCTCGCCGTCGATCGAGATCCGGCACTCCAGGCCCGGTGCGCACTCGCGCGCATAGAAGCAGGAGGCGCCCTCCGGCGTCGCCGGCTGGCAGCTGCCGGCAACGCACATCGTCTCGCACTCAGGAGGCCAGTCGTCGGTGCACGCAGCGCCGGCGCCGAGCAGCTCGCAGCGTCCGCTCTCGCACCGACCCTCGAGGCAGCGACGGAGCGCGTCGCAGGGCTGGCCCGCGCGCGGTCGCGGCTCGCATCGGCCGTCGATGCAGTCGGACGACGAGTGACAGCGCGCGCCGACGCCGCACGCCTCGCCCAGGAGCGACGTGCGCGCGCAGCGACCGTCCTCGCACAGGAGCCACTCGCCGCACTCGCGATCGTCGGCGCACGAAGCGCCCAGCGCGAGCGGGATCCGACAGCGATGCGGTGACGAACCGACGCAGCGCATGCCGTCCGGCGCGCACGGATCTCCGGCGAACAACAGGTGCAAACGACAAGGCGCGCCCTCACGAGACACCGCACAGCGGCTGCCCGTGCCGTCGGGATCGGCGCAGAAGAGGCCCTGCTCGCACTCGAAGTAGGTGCAGGGCTCGCCGGCCGCGGACGGACGCACACACACCTCGGCGGCGCAGTGAAGCGGATACGCGCACAGCACCGCGCTGCAGTCCTCTCCCTCGGCGGCCCCCGACGGAACACAGACGCCGTCGACGCAGGCGAGCCCGAGCGCCGTGTCGCACGGCACGCGCCCGCACGGCTCACCGACGGCGGGGCGGGGGACGCGGACGCAGCCACCGCCCTCGCAGATCGCGAACGGGTCGACGTCGCTGCGGCACTCCGCGTCGTCGGCGCACGGCGTGCCGCACGTCCCTCCGCCGCAAGACCAGCCCGCGGTGCACGCGCGCGACGGATGCTCGTTCGCGCACGGCTCGCCGGGCCCGGGTCGCGACCGGCATGTGGTGCCGCAGTCCGGATCCTCGTCGCAGTAGGAGCCGCCGGCACACTCTTGCCAGAATTCGTAGAGGCGCCGCGACGGACGACACGTCCCGCCGGTGGGGACCAGCGGCTCGAACGCCCGCCCGCACACCGCGAGATCCCGGTTCCAGAAGAGGCTGACGTAGCCGGCGTGCTCGTCGCAGCGCATCGCCGCGAGGGCGTCGAGGCACGCCGCGGCGGCGGCAGCGTCGAAGCCGACTCGTCCGTCCCCCAGGGACGGTCGGAGCGAGTCGCGGATCGTCGACGCCGAGTGGCGGCACTCTCCGATGCTGCGCGGGTGGCCCGTCGCGCTCGCACAGCGAACCTGCGTCGCGCAGATCGCGTCCGCGAACGCGTCGAGCCACCGCTCCCACTCGGTCGGCGGCACGATCGGCGGCGCGTCCTCCGCCGCGCGCGCGTCGAGCGCGGGGGCGACGTGCGCGTCGAGCCCCGCATCGAGCGGCGTCTCGTGCGAGGAGGCGCAGCCGAGCGCGCACAGCGCGACCCACAACAGGCTGCGTCGTGCTGGGCTCATCGACACCGATCGTAGATCGGATCCGGGTCATGATGAGCATCGGTGCGCGCGCTCGCTCTCATCGCCGTGATGACGCTGCCGGGCTGCTATCTCAGCCACGAGCTCGAGGACGCCGGCGACGCGGCGCCGCTCGATGCGCCGCGCGTCTGTCCCGCGATGGACGTACGCACGCCTCCCTCCTGCACGGTCGGCGTCGACGGCTACTGGTACTGGGATGGACGCGCGTGCGTCGCGAGCGCGTGCGCCTGCAGCGGCAGCGACTGCGGCGCCGTGCTGCGCTCGCAGTCGGCGTGCGAGCGCGCGTTCGCCGGCTGTCCGAGCGCGCCTCGAAGCGCCTCGTCAGGGCACGACGCGGACGACGCCGTACATGCCGCTCGAGTGGAAGTGCGAGGTGCAGTAGAACGGGTAGTCGCCCGCCGACGGGAACGTGACGACGTACGACGTGCCCGTCGTCTGCGGCTCGATCGGCGAGGGCTCCGTTCCGGTGCCGCCGTGCCCGGGCGCGACGCCGCTGCCGAGCGGGTGCATCGTGAAGTCGCTCGCGAACGTGACCGACTGTCCGGCGCGGACGATCATGCACGGCACGTCGTACGCGAGCGTATCCGTCGCGACGCCGATCACGCGCACGTCGTCGGCGCCCGCGGTCCGATCGACGTAGTCCGCCTCCGCGCAGTCGTGCGTCGGGAACGGCGGCGTCCACGCGTCGACCGCCATCGGGCCCGCATCGCTGCCTCCGCCGCCTCCGCCGTCGGGTGAGACGGGCGGCTCCGAGCCGCATCCAGCGAGCGCCACCACCGACATCAGAGCTCCGCACCACGCACCACGGTTGATCATTCGATCTCCTCTGCGCGCGCCGCTCACGGCGCGACCTCGAGCATCCCCATCATCCCGTGCTCGCCGTGCTCGAGGATGTGGCAATGGAACATCCACATCCCGGGCCGGTCGTCGATCTCGAACGCGATCCGCGCGCGCTCGAGGCCTCTGAGGCTCACGGTGTCCTCCCAGCTCGGGCGCTCGACGGGCACGCCGTCGCGCGAGAGCACCTGGAAGAAGAATCCGTGTAGGTGGAAGGGATGATCCATCTCGCTGTCGTTGACGAGATCCCACACCTCGATCGCGCCGACGCGTGACTCGATCGCGGTGACGTCGGGGAACGACTCGCCGTTGATCGTGAACGTGACGGTCTCGGTCGCGGCGTCGACGCTCTCGTCGAACACGATCTGCCGCACGAGCGCGCCCTCGTCGCGTAGTCGCTCGATCTCGCGGGACCACGTGAACGCCGGGCGGAGCTCGAGCGCCGGGTGCCCGTCGAGCACGAGCGTCGCCACCGCCTGGCTGAAGAACACGCCGCTGCCGTGCCCTCGATCGTAGGGCTCGTTCGTCAGCGCGATCGACGTCCCGGGTGCCGCCGTCAGATCGACGAGCACGTCGATGCGATCCCCCGGCACCAGGAAGAGCTCGGTCGCGGTCGTCGGCGCGCTCGCGCGCCCCTCGTCGGTTCCGAGGATCGTGAACGCGCGTCCGCCGAGCGTCAGCCGATAGAAGCGCGCGCTCCCGGCGTTGACGATCCGCCAGCGCTGCCGCTCTCCGGCGCGCGCGGTGACGGCCGGCGTGATCGTCCCGTTGACGAGCTGCACGGAGCCCTCGCGCCCGCCGTGCTCCTCGATCAAGCCCCCGAAGGGCGCGAGCTCGCCGCGCTCGTCGAGCATGAGATCGTCGAGCACCAGCACCGCCTCGGTGTCGACGATCGGCTCGTCCTCCGCGTCCCCCGCGCGCGGTCGCACGACGATCGCCCCGTACAGCCCGCGCTCCATCTGCGTGCCCTCGTCGACGTGCGGGTGGTACCAGAAGGTGCCCGCGTCGGGCAGCACGAAGCGATACTCGAAGGTGCCGCCCGGCGGGACGGGCGGCTGCGAGTGCGGACCGCCGTCCATGTCCGCCGGGAGCCGCACGCCGTGCCAGTGGATCGTCGTCGGCTCGGGCAGCTCGTTCCGGAAGTGGACGACGAGCGTGTCGCCGGCGCGCGCATCGATCAGCGGCCCCGGTACCGAGCCGTTGTAGGCGTAGCCGTCGAGCGAGCGTCCGGGCGCGATCGTCCAGCGCGCGGGCGCGGCGATCAGCTCGAGCTCGACGATCCCCGCGGTCGCGCTGACGTCGGTCGCTCGCGCGATCGGGGCGGCCACGTCCCATCCGCTCGGCGGCGCAGGCGATGCCGGGCTGCAGGCCGCCAGCGCGATCACCAGCGGCCAGAGCGAGAGCGTTCGATCGATGATCATGCGCAGCTCGCTCCTTCGTCGTGAGCTCAGCATGCGCCCGCGCACTCGGTGCGTGCGCACTCTATCAGCGGCGCGTGCTCGCCGTGATCGGCGCCGCCGCAGTGGCGGATGCACTCGTCCAGCGTGTGGTCGGTGAGCACGCACTCGACGATGCACGGGCACGTCGCGGCCGCGGCGCACGCGGCGAACGCATCGCAGCACATCGAGGCCTCGCACGTGACGCACACGCCCGCGTCAGCATGCGCGTGACACATCGCGCTCGGCGCGTCGGTCGCCGCGTCGTGCGATCCGAGCGAGGCCTCCACGTCGCAGCCGATCAGCAGCAGCAGGATGATCGCCGACCGCTTCATCGCGCGCCTCGCCCCGCGCATCGGGAGAGCGCGCGCTCGATCGCGGGCCCTCGCGCGGAGGCGTCCGCGGCACGCTCCGCCTCGCCGACGCGGCCGGCCTCGCAGAGCGCCGCGATCCGCGTGATCTCCCGCTCGGACGAGAGC
>JALYRN010000071.1 GCA_030855295.1 Myxococcota bacterium
TCGGACCTCAGCGCTGGCAGCACGGCGCTGGAGCCCGGCGACGTCGAGGCCGAGGCCGCCGCGGACGCCGCGCCGGCCGACGACGAGGAGGCCGCCGAAGCGACGCAGGCCGCCCGCGAGCCGCTCCCGTGGCGGAACAGCTTCTTCAGCTGGACCCACGGCGTGACGACCCACACGTTCATGCGCGACTCGCAGCTCTCGTACGACCCGATGTATTACTGGTCGTTCAACCTCGCGCCTCGCTGGTACCTCGACCCCGCCACGTTCTTCTTCCTGAGCCAGAGCCTCTCGTACGAGCTCACCGACGACGGCGTCTCGAGCCCGTACAACCACGATCTCCTGCTCAGCGACACGATCATCGAGCTCCGCCGCGTCGCGATGGCGGAGGGCTTCATCTTCATCCCGGGCGTGCGCGTCGTGCTGCCCGCCTCGAAGCTCAGCCAGGCCGCGCAGCGCTACTTCGGCCTCGGCGCCGGCCTGACGGCCGTCCGCGTCATCCCGGAGGCGGCGTCGCTCACGATCGCTCTGATCGGCCGCTACCAGTACTGGTTCGCCGGCAGCAACGTGCCGCTGACGAGCGCGTACGAGGGAGAGTCAGCGCCTCCGGCGCCGCCCGCCGTGGCCAATCCGGCAGCGGATCCCTACGGCGACAACTTCGTCTCCCAGGCATCGGGCGGCACCGCGTTCGCCCACATCATCACGATGGGCCTGAGCATGAACGTCACGCCGATCTCGGGCCTCACCGTCACTGGCTCGGCGTTCTGGCTCGCCACCGAGGGCTTCGGCCTCGCGCCCGCGTGCACCGCAGTCCTGACGAGCCGTGACGGCTTCGACTGTCAGGGGGACAACAGCGCGACGCACTGGCGGCACTTCACGTCGTTCTCGCTCACCGTCGCGTACGACGTGCAGCCCTGGCTCAACCTCTCGATCGGATGGTCGAACTCGACCGTCCTCGCGCCCGTCTTCAACGCGGACGGCTCGGTTCGTAGCCCGTTCAACCCCGACAACAACCTCTTCCTCACCGCGAGCTTCCAGATCGATGCGGTCTACGAAGCGCTCGCCGGTGGCGAGGACGACGGGCTCACGCCCGAGCAGCGCCAGCGCCGCCGTCAGGGCCTGTCCCGACGGATCAGCGGCGAGGAGGGCTCGTTCTGATGCGCACTCTCGACAAGCCCGCACGGGCCACCACGCATGACGCGCCCCTGCGGCGCTCGCTCGAAGATCACGACACCAACCTCGATCGTTCGACGAATCGAGAGTCGGAGGCCACCACGATGAGGCGTCTCGGTCACTATTGCGCGCTCGGCCTGATCATGGCCGTCACCGCAGGATTCGCCGGATGTGGCGACCAGCAGCCGGCGGTCAACCGCGTCGGCGTGAACGTCGTCGAGAAGAGCGCCTTCACCGGCTCTTGGTACATGGCGCGGACCACGATCGACATGGACTACGAGGCCGCTGGCCTCGGGTTCGTCGGCGAGATCGCGGGCGACGGCACCGCGGGCTTCTACGGCTTCGCGCTCCCGCGCATCCGCTGGGTCATCGACCAGGAGACCCTCTACGCCTATCGCGACTACGAGATCATCGCGGATCCGGACGACCCGTGGCGTGACTCGGCCCCGAGCCCCGATCACCTCGGCACGCCCGTCGCGGCGTTCGCGATCCAGAGCCACTTCGACATTCGTCGTGAGTACAACGCGGTCACCGGCGAGGAGCTCAACGTCCTCGTCGAGAACACGACCGACCAGCGCTGGTACGACCGCCGCTTCATGCGCGTCGACTGGTCGCGCAACCTGCTCACCTCGTACTTCGGCACGAGCCACGAGCTCAGCGAGGTCTTCGGCGAGACGCGCCGCGAGCCCGCGCAGCTCTTCGTGCAGGACGAGTCGCAGTTCCCCGAGAGCTGGCGCCCGCAGTTCCACTTCATGACGTGCACCTCGCCCGACGACACCAGCGAGACCTGCCGTCCCGAGGATCGCGATCACGCGGGCGACTACCGCGGCCCGAGCGCCGAGGGCGGCGGCGAGCTCTACTCGTTCAGCTTCGTCACCCAGGAGATCGTCTCCCCCGGCACGGTCAACATCCCGGGCTGGGGCGCGGTCCCGAACTGCGGCGAGGCCAGCATGGGCATGCCGGAGTGCGCGAGCGTGCTCGTCGCGGTCCGCACGAGCTTCCTGCGCGTGAGCGACACGCGCGAGTACACGCCCGTGGAGTGGACCGACGAGCGCCACGAGCGCGCGGGCTTCTTCCGCCTCGATCGCCCGACGTACGACGCGAGCCGCACCGCGTCCGACCCGGCGTGGGGCTTCACGGACTTCTCGGCCCGCGGCACCAACCGCCACAACATCTGGCGCGACTGGTACACCGAGGACGCGAGCGGCGCGCGCAGCGCCGTTCCGTACGCCGAGCGCCCCGTGCGCCAGATCGTCTGGTACACGACGCCCGAGCTCCCCGCCCACCTCGTCGAGCCCGCGTTCCAGACGATCGGCGAGTGGAACGAAGTGCTGATGGGCACCGTCCGCCAGCTCCAGGAGCGCGAGCTCCCGGTCTACGATCGCGTCACCTGCCAGACCGACAATCCGAGCGGGTACTGCTACTGCCAGTGCGACCCGACGAGCTTCCCCGACGGCGCGGGATGCGTCCCCTCCGAGGCGCTCAACGAGAGCTGCGCCGGCCGCTATGATCCCCTCGAGACGCCCGACGCGGCGCGCGCGCGCCTCGTGTCCGGCGAGCCTTTCGACTGCCACGTCGTCGTGCCGGAAGGCGCGGAGCCGAACGTCGCCGACCGTGCCGTCGCCGAGCGTCTGAGCGACGCCAGCTACAACGGCTGGTTCGGTGCGCGGATGGAGGGCGCCGAGTGCGTCAACGTCCTCCGCATCAACAGCTGCAACATCGTCACCGAGGCGGCCGCCGAGGCCGCCGGTGAGCGCGTCGTGTGCCAGGAGCGCGGCGACATCCGCTTCAAGTTCTTGAGCTACGTCGACCAGCCGGGCACGCCGTTCCTCGGCGTCGCGCAGCTGCGCGGCGATCCGATCACGGGCGAGGTCCTCACGGGCGACGCCAACATCGGCGGCCCCGCGATGCAGTCGCAGCGCACCAGCGCGATGCGCACCTACGACCTGATCAACGGTCGCGCGACCGATCAGGAGTTCTTCACCGGAGAGGACATCCGCGCCTTCCTCGAGGCCTCGGGCCGCGTCGATCTCCCGGCGCCGCCGCGCATCGACTTCAGCGTCGCGCTCGGTAGCGGTCTCGCCGGAGACCCGGCGATCCGCGGTGAGATCGATCGCCTGATGGGCGAAGCGATGGATCGCGCCGAGCGACTGCAGGGCGCCGAGGGGCGCGCCGCGGTGTTCTCGGATCGTCTCCGTGATCTGCAGGGCTCGGAGATCGAGCGCCGCCTGCTGACGAACGTCGACTCGCTCGTCATGGCGGGGATGACGAACACGCCGAGCGGCATGATCACGAGCGCGATGACCGAAGACATCATCGATCGCGCGTCGCCCTTCCGGAACGACGTCGGCGAGATGCTCGACGAGCACGCGGACTTCAACGTCCGCAGTGGTCTCCACGCGTTCCACATGCCGAACGAGTACACCGACCACTCGGTGATGTGGTTCGTCGCGCAGCACCGTGACTGGCCGCGCGCGCGCGTCGAGTTCGAGCTGAACCGCCGCCTCTACCGCGACACGCAGGTCCACGAGATGGGCCACTGCCTCGGCCTGCTGCACGACTTCGGCGGCACCGCGGACACCGCGAACTACGAGGACGACTACTACCGGATCAACGACGCGTATCCGCTTCCGGATCCCGCCACGTTCGATCGCGACGGCACCCCCGGTCTCGGCGCGGCCGAGACGCAGGTGTACGAGCGTGCGTACGCCGAGGCGCGCCGCATTCGTGAGCTCGCGGGCATCGACACGTGGATGAACGCGTCGGTGATGGACTACACCGCGCAGTGGTACGAGCGCATCCAGGGCGCCGGCTACTACGACCGGATGGCGATCCGGTTCGGCTACGGCGACATCGTCGACGTCTATCACAACACCGCCGGCATCCCGGTCGCCGACATCAACCCGGCGAACACCCGCCGCGACGGCATCAAGTGGTACCGCGGTGGCGAGTCGTGCACCGTCGACACCGAGTGCCCGTACGCCGAGGGCGGCTCGCGCGCCGGCGAGCTGCTGACCGCGAACCGCGAGACCGGTCTGATGCAGACCTGCGAGTCGCACCCGACCGTCGATGGTCGGAGCGTCTGCAGCAACTTCGACAACGACGCGCGCGTCTACGCGGAAGGCCTCAGCGGCTCGCCCGAGTGGGTGCCGGTGCAGTTCCGATACTGCGACGACATCCGCGCGAGCACCCGCACGCTTCCGTGGTGCAACCTCTTCGACGAGGGCGACAGCTTCCGCGAGATCGTGCGCAACTCGATGGAGGCGTACGAGCGGAACTACATCTTCCAGGCGTTCCGCCGCTACCGCCGCACGTTCTCGATCGGCGGGTACATCAACGGGCTGCTGCGCTACCTCTTCCCGCTGATCAACATCGAGCAGAACCTCCTCTACCGCTATCAGAACGAGCCGGGCTTCCGCGACTCGTCGGGCGCCTGGGGCTTCGACGACCAGTTCCTCGCGACGGCGGACGTCATGAACTTCATGGCGCGCATCCTCGGCTCGCCGGGCGTCGGCGCGTACCAGTGGAACTCCGGCTATCAGCGCTACGAGCGGTTCAGCGCAGATCCCGCATCGGCGATGGGCCAGCTCCGGGTCGACGTCGGCCAGGGACGCTTCTTCGGCTCCGTCTATCAGGCGGGTCTGACGGGCATCAACCGCATCGAGCGCATCGGATCGTTCTTCGACAAGGCGATCACCATGCAGCTGATGACGGCGCGCGGACTGTCGCCGTTCTACGGCCCCGAGCTCGTGTTCTACACGAACATGTACGACCTGTTCCCGAACGAGATCAACCAGCTCTTCACGGGAATGATCGCCGATCAGCCGGCCGAGTACATGCCGCGCGTCGTCTGTGACGAGGCGAGCTCGTTCCCGCGCTGCACCGACCCGCGACTGGTCTACATGGACTTCTATCGCGGCGACTGCTCGACGCCCGGCTCGACCACGTGCCGCCCGCACCCCGCGGACATCACGTATCGTCCCGACCCCTCGCAGCGGCTCTTCGTCATCAACGGTGGCGACAACTTCCTGCTGCAGAGCTACGCGACCATCTTCGGTCTCGCGCAGTTCCCGGTCTATTACGACACGAGCTTCCAGACGCAGCTCTTCCTCTGCGTCGAGGGCACCGGCGACTGCAACGCGCCCGAGGGCGTCGAGGGCGTCGACTACGTCCGCTTCACCAGCAACCGCTTCGGCAAGAGCTACCTCGCGTGGCAGCTCACGCCGGAAGAGGGCGGCCTGATCGATCAGGAGTCGATCGCGTTCTCGATGGTGCGCGAGGCCCGCGACTCGGCGTTCACGCTGCGCTCGCTGCAGCGGTACCGCGGCGACTTCGGCGGCACCCCGCTCGACATCGCCAACATCCCCGCGGCTGACCAGGCCCGGCTGGCGGCGATGGGATACACGATCCCCGCGAGCTCGACCGCGGTCAGCGACGAGATCGATCGCTTCGACGATCGCGTCCGCCAGCTCGAGTCGTTCTTCGGATACCTGATCCAGCTGGAGCGCGAGTACGGCATCCAGTTCCCGTTCCCGTACACGCGGCCGGAAATCTGAGGAGGCGAGCGATGAGCATGCACCCGAAGAATTCCCGGAATCCCGAGGCCACGACCATGACGACCAGCAAGCTCCGGAACGCGACGCGGCTCGCCCTCCTCACCGCGATGGTGGCGTGGGCGGTGCCCGGCTGCATCGAGTCCGCCGACCGCATCACGCGTGTGCAGACGAACCTGATCGACAAGAGCGTGTTCGAAGGCGAGTGGTGGTTCACCCACACCGTCGTCGACATCTCCGACGACTCGTCGTGGGCGATCGGTCAGGCCGGCGCAGGCGCGCCCTGGCCGGGCGCGACCGCCAACTTCGACATCGCGTCGCAGTCGGGCGTCGTCGGACGCATCCGCTGGGTGATCGACGAGAACTTCGTGTTCGCGTATCGCTCCAGCGAGATCGTGCGGGGCTCCTCGGGCGACGCGCGCTCGCCGGAGTTCCGCGGCCAGCCGCTCGCGGCATTCGCGATCGAGGGTCACTTCGACGTCCGTCAGGACTTCAACAGCGGCACTGGTGAGCCGGGCAACGTCGTGAGCGAGAACCAGGATCGCCGCTGGTACGACCGCCGCTTCGTGCGCGTCGACTGGTCGCGCAACCTGGTGTCGTGGGGTCTCTTCGGCGCGAGCCTCGAGATCGACGAGCTCTTCGGCACGTTCCGCCGCGAGTCGGTGCCGCTCGGCATCGAGGACACCGGCAACCGCGATCTGCCCGCCGAGTGGGCGCCCCAGTTCGTGCGCGTCGGCGAGGAGACGCCCTGCGCCGCCACCGGCGAGAGCGACGGCGCCTGCTACCGCTTCGGCGACGAGTGGGGCGCGGACGCGGCGGAGACCGTCCACTACATGTCGTTCGTGACGCAGGAGCTCTGGACGCCGCTCCAGTGCTTCGGCGCGTCGTGCGAGACGACCGTCACGATCACGATGCGCGACGCGTTCCTGCGCGTCCCGCCGATGCACGAGTACGCGGTCGAGACGCTCGCGAACAGCGAGTACGACCGCTTCGGCATCATCCGCACCGAGTCGCGCACGTACATCCGCGGCGGCAACGACCGCGAGACGATCGGGCGTCACTGCGAGAGCAACCAGGACTGCGATCCGGGCTGCGATCCGACGATCGGCGTCGAGTGCGAGGTCGTCTGCGACGGAGAGCGGAACCTCTGCGTCGGTGGTCTGACCAACGAGCTCGGTGAGACCGACTTCCTCACGTACTTCCGCCTGCGCCACAACTTCTACAGCGACTCGCTCACCGAGACGGAGTGCATCGCCGACTGGCAGTGCAGCGGTCGCTACGACGGCGCGACCGCCGACGAGAGCCGTGGCGGCTCGGTCTGCGACGCGCAGGCTCGCCGCTGCACCGTTCCGCTCGCGCAGCGCGCAGTCCGCGCGGTGCACTACACGCTGAGCTCGCACTATCCGACGTACCTCGTGCACAGCGCGTTCGAGAGCATCACGCAGTGGAACGAAGCGTTCATGCGTGCCAATCGCGAGCTGCGTGAGGGCATGTCCGATCCGCGCACCGGCGCGACGACGCCCCCCCCGCCCACCGGCGCGCCGGTGGCGTGCCAGGGCGCCGACCCGACGCAGTACTGCTACTGCCGCGCGGGCTTCCTCTCCGCAGAGGTCATGCCCGGCACGATGACCTGCGCGTACAAGACGAACCTGTTCATCCCGCCCGCCGACCGCGGCGAGACGGACCCCTACCAGTGCTGGGTCGAGGGTCCCGCGGATCTCGCGGCGCCCACCGACTTCTCGGACTACGACGCCGACAACAACGGCAACGGCGTGGTCGACGCGTACGAGTACCGCTTCCGCGGACCCGAGTGCATGCTCGTCCTCGACGTCAACGACTGCGATCGCAACCCGGCGATCGGTGACGAGCCCGGCGCTGCGTGTCAGCAGCTCGGCGACCTCCGCTACCAGTTCTACAACTACGTCAGCGGCGCGGGCGCGGGCTGGTGCGGCGTCATGCAGCCCAACCAGGACCCGCTCACCGGCGAGGCCGTCATCTCGCCGGTCAACATGGGCGGCCTCTGCCTCGATCAGGTCTCGCAGGTGGCGCTCACCATGTGGCCGATCCTGCGCGGTGAAGAGTCCGCGGATCCGCTCTTCCAGGGCGAGGACGTCCGGGCGTACTTCGATCGTCTCGGGCGCGTGCGCTCGCCGGTCGGCATCTCCGCGGGCTCCCGCGGTGGCGCGACCGGTGGTGGGCCCCGCCCGGGCCTGCCGACCGACCTGCGCTCGCACTTCGAGGACCGCATCGAGGCCCACGCCGGTCGCGTCCGCGACCTGCACGGCACCGAAGGACGCGCGCTGCTCCACAGCCAGCGCCTCGGACAGATCGCGGGCACGCAGCTCGAGCACCGCTTCGCCGACGGCATCGTCTCGGAGACGTTCGGCGCGGTCGCGTCGCGTCCCGAGGAGCTGCTCGCCGCGCAGGCGATGCGCGGCGTGGGCGTCGCGCCCGAGGAGCTCTTCGGCGCACGCGGCGGCCTCTTCGCCTCGGAGGACGTGCTCGACCGCGCGTCCCCGTTCCGGCCCGGCTTCCAGGACGAGGTGAACGCGGATCGTCGCCGCGAGCAGTTGCTGGAGCAGACCGGCACCTGCATGCTCTTCGACAACGACTACCAGCTGCTGAGCCAGTACGGCCGCTACTGGGCGAACGCGTTCCAGGGCGCGGAACTGGCGACGGCGCGCGTGCGTTGGGGCCAGGCGTTCCATCGCGCGGTGATGCAGCACGAGCTCGGCCACGGCCTGGGCCTCGAGCACAACTTCGCGGGCACCCTCGATCGCGATCAGTACAACCCGGCGTACTTCAACATCGAGATGGCGAACGACTGCACGGACCTCGCGGGCGCCGCCACGTCGTGCGCGCTGCCGATCATGACCGACTTCGACACGGCGCCGCGTGACAACCAGATCACCGACGTCGAGGCGACCGCCTGGCTCGCCGAGCTCCAGAACATCCGCAGCCAGCGCACCCTGCGCGGCCTCGGCAACTGGAGCACCTCGACCACCATGGACTATCCCGGCGACGAGTCGGACACCATGGGCATCGGGTTCTACGACCACGCCGCGGTGTCGTTCAACTACTTCAACATGGTCGAGGCGTTCGACGGCGACCCCCGCCACGACGAGCCGGGTAGCTCGCGCGACGACCTCATCCGCTCGGACCAGAACAGCCGTCAGCTGTGGACCTGGTACCGCGGCGGTGACCAGTGCCGCACCGACCTGCAGTGCCCGTACGCCGAGGGCTCCGCGGGGCTCGCGCCCGGACAGGGCATCCACCAGCGCTGCGTGTCGAACCCGCGCTACTCGTCGATCCCGGTCCCCTGCGCCGAGATCTCCGATCCGGAAGCGGCTCGGCACTGCATCTGCTCGAACTTCGACGAGGACTTCGTCGACTACGTCGACGGGCTCGCGTACCGCCCGAGCGGCGCTCCGCTCGAGCACTACCCCGTCAACTACCTGTTCTGCTCGAACTCGCGCCTGAACGACATCTCGTGGTGCAACGTCTTCGACGCGGGTGAGAACTTCGTCGAGGTGCTCGCGAACATGCGCGCGACGTGGGAGCAGAGCTATCCGACGTCGTACTTCCGCCGCTTCCGCCGCCCCTTCCGGGCCGGCGCGCGCAGCGGGCGTTGGGTGCCCGACGCGGCGAAGATCTACCAGCACTTGCTGTTCCGGTATTTCTACGAGCCGCGCTTCCTCAACGACACCGGGCCGCTCGGGTTCAACGACCAGTTCATGGCCTCCGTCGACGCGATGAACTTCTTCTCGTACCTCGCGCAGCTGCCGGACGTCGGGTCGTATCAGTACGACGCGGTGAACGATCAGTATCGCCACATGGGCGAGGAGATCGACATGACCGGCTCCGACTTCTCGCTGGAGGCTGGTCAGGGCTTCCACACGTGGTCGGCCTATCAGGAAGGCCTGATGGGGTTCTGGCGGCTCGAGCGCGCGGGAACGTTCTTCGACAAGCTCTCGGCACTGCGCGCGCTGACGCTGCGTGACTGGGGCCTGAGCTTCACGATCGACGAGCGCTTCTTCATCAACTTCCACGACTTCTTCCCGATCGAGATGACGGAGCTCTTCGGTGGCTACGTCCTCGACGATCCTCACTGGTACGCGCCGCGCGTGAGCCTGGACGGACGCGAGGCCTCCCTCGAGTACGTCAACTGGTACCGAGCGAACTGCCGCAACCCCACGACGGGCGAGTTCGAGCCGTGCCGCGGCCCGAACACGGAAGAGTTCCCGGGCGCCGTCGTCGGGGGCACCAGCAACGACGTGCTGCGTCTGTACGCCAGCGTCTTCGCGCTCGCGGAGTTCCCGGTGTACTACGACTCGTCGTGGGAGCAGCGCCTCGCCGTGTTCAAGCTCGGCAACGGCGACGGCTTCGACATCCCCGACCTGCAGCCCGACGGCACGGCGACGTGCGCGTTCGGCACGCCGGTCGACGCTGCGCACGCGGTCTGCACCGAGTCGACCGAGGCTGACTACATCACGTACGAGTCCAACCGGCTCCACGTGACGTACGTCGCGGTCAAGGTCCGCACGCGCATCGCGTACAACCTCGAGGAAGAGCAGCTGGGCTTCCAGCTCCTCTACCAGATGACGCTCAACCAGGAGCGCATCGCCGAGCTCGAGGCGCTCGCGACGCGCACGCCGGCGCAGGAGGCGGAGCTCCGCCAGCGGCAGCGCACGCTCGAGCGCAACGAGTCGTTCCTCGACACGCTGATCGAGGTCCAGCGCATCTTCGGGATCAACAGCCCGCTCTGATCGCCTGACGCGACGCAGCAAGCTCTTCCTCGCGAAGAGGCAGGCGGCCCGGTGCACTGAAATGCATCGGGCCGCTGGCTTTCCGTCAGTTCGATCATGCTAGGCTCCGCGCCCCTGGAGGTTCGGAAAGATGGGCTCTGTCGTATCGCGGGCCGAAGACGGCGCCGCGCCTGGCGGGGACGTCGCGCGTGCCGCGCTCGCAGCGATGTTCCGATCGATGCAGCTGATCCGGCGCATCGAGGAAGAGGCCGCGCGCGCCTACGTGCAGGGGAAGATCGGCGGCTTCCTCCACCTGTACATCGGGCAGGAGGCGATCGCGGTCGGCACCGAGGCGGCGATCCGGAAGGCCGACTGGATCATCACGACCTATCGTGATCACGGCTTCGCGCTGACGCGCGGGACGAGCCCGCGAGCGGTCATGGCCGAGCTCTTCGGCAAGGACACGGGCTGCGCGCGCGGGCTCGGCGGCTCGATGCACATGTTCGACGCCGAGAATCACTTCTTGGGCGGGCACGGCATCGTCGGTGGCCACTGCGCGCTCGCGGCCGGCGTGGGCTTCCGCTGCAAGTACCTGAAGAACGACGAGGTCGTGCTCTGCTTCTTCGGAGAGGGCGCCACCAACATCGGCGGCTTCCACGAGGGGCTCTCGCTCGCGGGGCTCTGGAAGCTGCCGGTGGTCTTCGTCTGCGAGAACAACCTGTACTCGATGGGCACGCCGCTCGAGCGGACGCTGCCGGCGAAGGACATCACCGACAAGGCGGCGGGCTACGGCATGCCGCGCGATCGCTTCGAGGGGCAGGACGTCGTGCAGGTGCGCGACGGGATCGCGAAGGCCGTCGAGCGCGCGCGGCAAGGCGAGGGGCCGACGCTGATCGAGATCCTGACGTATCGCTTCCGCGGGCACTCGATGTCGGATCCCGGCAAGTACCGGACGAGCGAAGAGGTCGAGGAGCGCAAGCAGAAGGCCGACCCGGTGCGCATCGCGCGCGAGAGGCTGCTCGCTGCGGGCGGCAGCGACGACGACATCGCTCGCATCGAAGCGGAGATCGAGGAGGTCGTCGCCGACGCGGTGCGCTTCGCCGACGAGAGCGAGCCCGCGAAGGAGTCGTCGATGCTCGACTTCATCATGGCGCCTCCGGCGGTCACGGCGCCTGCCGCCGATGATGGGGCGCAGGCGGCCGACGGGGAGAACGCGTGATGCGGCAGGTGACCTATCGCGACGCCCTCAAGGAGGCGATGGCCGAGGAGATGGAGCGCGACCCGCGCGTCTTCGTCATGGGCGAAGAGGTCGGGCACTACCAGGGCGCGTACAAGGTGACGCGCGGTCTGCTCGAGCAGTTCGGCCCCGAGCGCGTGATCGACACGCCGATCGCCGAGGCGGGGTTCGCGGGCGTCGGCGTCGGTGCGGCGATGACCGGGCTGCGTCCGATCATCGAGTTCATGACCTGGAACTTCTCGCTCGTGGCGTTCGATCAGATCGTGAACAACGCCGCGAAGATGTACCAGATGAGCGCGGGGCAGTACCGCGTGCCGATCGTGTTCCGCGGGCCCAACGCGTCGGCGCGGCAGGTCGGCGCGCAGCACAGTCACGCGGTCGAGCCGTTCTACTGCAACGTGCCGGGGCTGAGCGTCGTCGCTCCGTCGACCGCGCGCGATGCGAAGGGACTGCTCAAGACCGCGATCCGCGACGAGAACCCGGTGGTGTTCCTCGAGGGCGAGACGCTCTACGGCGTCAAGGGCGAGGTGCCCGAGGTCGACGAGGACGAGACGATCCCGTTCGGCCAGGCGCGGGTCGTCCGCGAGGGCGCGCACGTGACCGTCGTGACCTGGGGCCGCCCCTACTACGTGGTGCTCCAGCTCGCCGAAGAGATGGCGAAGGAGGGCATCGAGCTCGAGGTGATCGATCCGCGCACGCTGCGCCCGCTCGACACCGACACCATCGTGCAGAGCGTCAAGAAGACGAACCGCTGCGTCGTCGTGCACGAGCACTGGCAGCTCGGTGGGCCCGGCGCGGAGATCGTGGATCGCGTGACGCGCGATGCGTTCGACTGGCTCGACGCGCCGATCCTGCGCGCGACGAACCTGGACATCCCGATGCCCTACGCGCTGAACCTGGAGAACCAGGTGATCGTCGGGCCGGATCGCATCCGCAGCGCGATCCGTAAGGTCCTCTACCTGGATTGAGGTCGGCTCCCCATGGCGAAGATCGTCGGACTCCCCAAGCTCTCGCCCACGATGGAGGAGGGCACGCTCGCGAAGTGGTCGAAGAAAGAAGGGGACGAGATCGGGATCGACGACCTCGTCGCCGAGATCGAGACCGACAAGGCGACGATGGAGTGGCGCTCCTTCGACAAGGGAGTGCTGCTGAAGATCCTCGCGCCCGAGGGCGCGACGCTGAAGCCGGATCAACCCGTCGCGATCTTCGGGAGCGCGGGCGAGGACATCTCCGCGCTGATGGCGCAGGTCGGCAACGGCGCGGAGGGGGCGGCACCGGCGGCGCCCGACGCGCCCGCGCCCGGACAGCCGCACAGCGCTCCGTCCGACTTCCGCTCGTCGCTCTCGCCGAACACGCCCGCGAGCACCGCGCGCGCATCCGAGCAGCCGGAGCGGCAGGGCGCGCCCGCCGCCGGCGCACGCAAGCCGATCGCGCAGCCCGCGTCGGACGACGAGGCGAGCGCTTCCCCTGAACAGCCGAGCCCTGGACAGCCGAGCGGACAGCCGAGCGCCGGACAGCCGAGCGGCGGTCGCGCGCTCGCGTCGCCGCTGGTGCGACGCATCGCGCGGGAGCACGACCTCGACCTCGCCCAGGTGCGCGGGAGCGGGCCGGGTGGGCGCATCGTGAAGCGCGACGTCGACGAGGCGCTCGCGGCCGCGCCGGCCGCCGAGGCGCCGCGTGCCTTCTCGGCCGGCACGAGCGGAGAGCGACGAGCGCCCGTCGAGCAGCCGCTGTCGCAGATGCGGAAGGTGATCGCGCGGCGTCTGGTCGAGTCCAAGCAGACGGTGCCGCATTTCTATCTGACGATCGACGTCGACGCCGAGCCGATCGTCGATGCGCGCGCGCGCATCAACGCGGAGCTCGACAAGACGGGCGAGAAGATCTCGGTCAATGATCTCCTGATCAAGGCGTGCGCGATCGCGCTCCGGCGGGTGCCCGCGGTCAACCGATCGTTCGCGGGGGATCGCATCCTCGAGCACCAGGTGGTCGACATCTCGGTCGCGGTCGCAGTCCCCGACGGGCTGCTGACGCCGGTCGTGCGCGACGCCGACCGGAAGGGCGTCGCCGAGATCGCTCGGGACGTGCGCGACCTCGCGGGCCGCGCGCGCGCCAAGAAGCTCAAGCCCGAGGAGATGTCGGGCGGCACGTTCTCGGTCTCGAACCTCGGCATGTTCGGCATCGAGGACTTCGCCGCCGTGATCAACCCCCCGGAGGGCGCGATCCTCGCGGTCGGCGTGGTGCGCGAGGAGCCGGTCGTCAGGGACGGTCAGATCGTCGTCGGCAAGCGCATGCGCATGACGCTCTCGTGCGATCACCGGGTCGTCGACGGCGCGATCGGCGCCGAGTACCTCGCGGCCTTGCGCCGGATCCTGGAATCGCCGATCACCATGCTGGTGTGACCGGCCCGCGCGCAGCGACCGTCTCGACCGCAGGGATCGCCCTGGCGGCCGTGGTCGCGCTCGGCGCCGTGCTCACCCTCGGCGCCGTGCTCACCCTCGGCGCCGTGCTCACCCTCGGCGCCGTGCTCACCCTGCCGCCGACGCGTGCGCGTGCCGACGTGCCGCACGTGGTCTGGGTCGGCGGTCGACCCGAAGGAGATGTCGCGGGGCGCGCGCGCCGATGGCAGCGCCGCGTCGGTCGCGCGCTCGAGCTGCAAGGCGCGGTCGTGACGGTCGAGCCGGAGCAGTGGGCGTGGCAGCCCGAGGGCACCGACGAGGCG
>JALYRN010000639.1 GCA_030855295.1 Myxococcota bacterium
CTCGGCGCCCGCGGCGTGACCGAAGAGCGCGAGCCGGAGCCCCGCTCGCGTCGGGAAGACGCTGCCACCCACGGACTCGCACGCGAGCGCGAACGCTTCGTCCTCGCCGTCGCGATGGGCGGCCGCGAGCACCGCGACGCGGCGGCGCTCGACCTTCGACTTGCGCGACATCGGCATCGCGGCGGTGCGATCGGCGGCCTCGTCGGTGCTCGCCTCGGCGGCCGGAGCGAGGAACGCACCCGCGGCGCTGATCGCGGTCGCGTCCTGGTGGGCGCGCATCAGCACGTCGACGCGGAGCTTGTTCGGCGCGGCCGCGCCGTCGGGCGGGAACATCCGCGCCATCGTCTCGGCGAGGAAGGGCTGTCCGACCGCCTCGCCGCGACGGAACAGCCACTGCGTCAGGTCCGCGTAGATCTCGCTGGCGTGGCCGTAGCGATCCTCGCGCGCCGGCGCGAGACAGCGCGACAGCACCGCCGCGAGCGCCGGGTCGATCCCGAGCTCGTCCGCGTCGAGCGCCGGGACCTGCGCGCCGCGCACCATCCCGAGCGTCTCCTGCGAGCTCTTGCCGCGGAACATGCGACGCCCGGTCAGCAGCTCGTAGAGCACGATGCCCAGCGCGAACAGATCGCTGCGGCGATCGAGCGGCTCTCCGCGCGCCTGCTCGGGCGACATGTAGGCGTACTTGCCGCGCAGGATCTTCGGATCCTCGCCGCGCCCGAGCCCCTGCTCGTCGGCGCGCGCGATGCCGAAGTCGGCGACCTTCACCTCGCCCTCGTATCCGAGGAGGATGTTCTGGGGCGACACGTCCCGATGGACGATCTGCATGGGACGACCTTCGTCGCCCTTGCGGCGGTGCGCGTGATCGAGCGCGCCTGCGGCCTCGGCGACGATCCACACCCGCAGCGCCGTCGAGAGCCCCTCGCTCGCGGCGCCGCCGCGATGCGCCATCGCCTGCCCGAGATCGCGCCCGTGCACGTACTCCATCGCGATGAAGTACGAGCCGTTCTCCTCGCCGAGATCGAAGATCTGCACGATGCGCGGGTGCGAGAGGCGCGCGGCGATCTTCGCCTCCCGGATCAGAAGATCCGCGAAGCCCGGCTTCTGCATCAGCGAGGGCAGCACGCGCTTGATGACGACGGTCTTCTCGAAGCCCGCGACGCCGCGCGAGCGAGCGCGCCAGACCTCGGCCATCCCTCCCTCGGCGATGCGGTCGAGCAGCTCGTAGCTGCCGAAGACGACGGGCTGGCCCACGCCGGGGAGAGTACCGGATCCGGCGCGTGTCCCGCGCGAGCACCCGCGTGCCGCGCGGTCGGCGCTGTCACGGCGTCCAGTGAGGCAGACCGCCCGAACCGAATTCCGGGGTGGGGCCTTGTTGCCAATCTCGCCGGGCCGAGATAGGGACGCTTTTCATGCCGACGGATCTCCACGGGCGCTCGCGCTCGACCGGCCTGGTCGACGTGCTCGATCGCGTCCTCGACAAAGGTCTCGTCATCGCCGGCGACATCAAAGTGTCGCTCGCCGAGGTCGAGCTCCTGACGATCCGGATCCGGTTGATCGTCTGTTCGCTGGACAAGGCGGAAGCGATCGGGCTGGATTGGTGGAAGCACGACCAGTATCTGGCGCCGGGCAAGAGCTCGGCGCTGGCTTTGGAGAACGCCGCGCTGCGGGAGCAGCTGCGGGTGCTCGAGGCTCGCGTCGCCGCGCTCGGACCGCCGCCGAGCCCGCGCGCGCGGGGCCGAGCCCCCAGGAAGAAGAAGGAGCAGGTGCGCAATGGCCGTTGAGCGGAGTCCCGGCGGAACGAGCCTCATCGACGTGCTCGATCGAGTGCTCGACAAAGGCATCGTCATCGACGCGTGGGTCCGTGTCTCGCTCGTCGGGATCGACCTGATCACCGTCGAGGCGCGCGTCGTCGTCGCGTCGATCGACACCTATCTGAAGTACTCGGAGGCGGTCGGGCAGACCGGTCCGGTGTCGCGGCCGACGGTCGTCGACGCCACGCCGCTCCCCTCCACGCGTGAGGAGCTCCTCGCCGAGAACGCGACGCTGCGGGCGGAGCTCGCGGCGTCCCAGTCCACGGCGACGCCCAGCGCCAAGAGGCGCGGGACGGCCCAGTCCACGGCGACGCCCAGCGCCAAGAGGCGCGCGCGCGCCGTTCGCTGAACATGGCGGTGCCCTTCGCCGCGGCTTCGGGATCCGCCGACGTGCCGTCGCACGACTCGAAGCCCGTCGGCGATCCGCCCTCTGTGTCCGGCGTGCATGTCTCCGGCGTGCGAAGGATCGACTCGATGGCTCGTTCGGAAGCCCGGCTCGGGATCGCCGAGGTCCTGCTCGCGAGCGTGGATGCCGTCGAGTCCGCGACCGAGGTCCTCGAGTGGCTCGCGTCGCAGACCTCGATCGAGCGCGGCCTCGTCGCGATCGTCGATCCCGACTCGCTGCAGTGTCAGATGGTCGCGTCGTTCGGCGGCGCGGCGGGCGGGACGCTGAACGTCGCGCTGGATCGCCAGGGCGATCCCCTGCTGCCGATCTTCCTCGCGCCCGGGGCGATGCGTATCGATCCCGCCACGCCGGGCCTGCGCACACCGATCGGCACCAAGGATCTGCACGGCATCGCGCTGCGGCCGCGCTCGGGAGAGCAGGAGCTCCCGGCGGGTCTCCTGCTCCTGCAGCACCCCGACGACGAGCTTCCGGAGGACGCGGTCTGGGTCGCCCGGCTGCTCGCCGAGAAGATCGCGAGCCTCCGCACGCGGCGCGCCGCGAGCGAGTCGCGCCATCTCCGCGAGCGGCAGCTGCTGCTCGCGATCCTGAACGCGGTCGCGGATCCGATCGTGCTGACCGATCCCGAGGGACGGCTCCTGGTCGCGAACGCGCGCGCCGAGCGTCTCTTCGCGTCGCGCGACGAGGAGAGCGAGGGACGCCGGCGCGCCGTCTCGATGAACAACATGCTCTTCTCGGCCGCGCTCTCGAGCATGGGCTTCGCCGAGGAGAGCAGCGAGACGCGCAGCGAGCTCCTCCTCGTCGATCCGACCGAAGGCTCGGACCTGCTCTTCGAGCTGATGGCGCACGTGGTGAAGGACCTCGGCGAGGGGACCTGCGTCGTGTCGATCCTTCGCAACGTGACGGACCTCGGTCGCGCGGCGATGGAGATCGAGCTCGCGGACAAGAAGCTCCGCATCGCCGAGGCCGAGATGCGCGCCGAGCGCCACCGCCTCGATCTGATCATCGACTCGGTCGCCGACCCGATCATCGTCACCGATCCGGCTGGCGAGTTCCTCCTGCTGAACGAGCCCGCGGAGCGGATCTTCTCGGTGTCGGACGACGCGCCCGACGAGGCGATCCGCTGGGTGCGCGGCAACGAAGCGCACTTCTCGTCGTTCGTGTCGAACCTGCTCTTCGGCGGACACGAGCAGCGGCGCCACAAGGGCGAGCTCGGGCTGGTGTCGCCGAGCAGCGGCGAGTCGCTCCCTGTCGAGGCGGTCGCCGGAAAGGTGCTCTCCGAGAAGGGCGAGCTGAACGCGGTCGTCACGATCCTGCACGATCGCCGGGAGGCCCTCGAGCGCGCGCGCCTCTACCGGCAGCTCGAGGCGGCGGCCGGTGATCTCGAGCAGAAGGTGACGGAAGCCACCGCGGAGCTCGCGCACCAGAACGAGCTGCTCCGGCGTCAGGCGCTCGAGGTCGAGCGTGCCTCCGCGGCGAAGTCGCAGTTCCTCGCGAACATGTCGCACGAGCTGCGCACGCCGCTCAACGCGATGCTCGGCTACACGTCGATGCTGCTGCAGGGCGTCAGCGGCGAGCTCGCGCCCGCGCAGAAGCAGAAGGCGCAGCGCATCGAGGCGAACGGCAAGAACCTGCTCGCGATCATCAACGAGATCCTCGACATCACGCGCATCGAGTCGGGGCGGATGCCGCTGCACGTGGCGGACTTCGACGCCGGCGAGGTCGTGCACGAGGTCGTGACGGAGCTCGAGGCGATCATCAGCCGCTCCAAGCTGCTCGTCAACGTCGAGGTGCCGCCACGGCGCACGATCCTGCGCAGCGATCGACAGAAGGTGAAGCAGATCGTGCTGAACCTGCTGGGGAACGCGCTGAAGTTCACGCGCGAGGGGGAGGTCCGGCTGCAAGTGACGGCGACGCGAGCGGGCATCGTGATGAACGTGACCGACACCGGCATCGGCATTGGCGACGAGGACCAGCACCGGATCTTCGAGGACTTCCAGCAGGTCGACAGCTCGCCGACCCGGCGGTACGGCGGCACCGGGCTGGGGCTCGCGATCTGCCGCCGGCTCGCGCGCATGCTGCAGGGCGAGATCACGCTGAGCAGCCGCGTCGGTGAGGGCTCGACGTTCACCCTCACCCTTCCCCGGCGCGCGAGGGAGCGATGAAGAAGCGACGAGCGCCCGCGGCCACCGCCGTCAAGAAGAAGCGCGCGGCAGGAGCGCCGGCGAGCGAGCCGAGCCGCGCGGCAGGAGCGCCGGCG
>JALYRN010000640.1 GCA_030855295.1 Myxococcota bacterium
GGCGAGCCATGCGCCGGCGAGCCATGCGCCGCCGCCGATGTTGATGTCCACACCGGCGCCGCTGCCGGGCGCTGGCCCCTCGCCCGCGCCGGTGCAGCACGCGGGAGGTGCGCCGAAGCTCTACGGGCAGCGGACCGTCGACATGATGATCCAGTCGGCGGTGTCCTCGCACGGGCCGACGCCGGCGCCGCTGCCGCCGTCCGCTCGGCCGCACGACACCGCGTACATCCGGCAGGTCGCGGACGAGGCCGCGGGCCAGAAGTCACGACCGATGGTGTTCGTGCTCGGCATCGTTCTCGCGCTCTTCGGCATCACGCTGTGCGGCGTGTCGGGGATCATCGTGGTGCTCTGGATGCGCGCCTACGGCGGCATGTGATCCTGCGCGTTTCTTGACCGCGATCGACCCATCGTTCGACAAGACCCGTGGAGGGTCTCGATGTACGACGGGTCGCGGATCACGGACGCGGTCGAGTACTGGCGGCGTCGCGGCGAGCTCAAGGGCGCTGTCGGCATCGTGCGCGGTCGCACGCCGGAGCGCTTTCGCTGGCGTCGCGCGGTCGGCGCGGTGAGCCAGAGCGCGGGCGCGCTCGCGGGGCGCGAGCGGATGCGGGTCGAGGAGCCGATCCGAGAGCTGGTGCTCGATCTCGGGGACGAGCTGCTCCGGCGCGAGATCGTGATCGATGCACGTCGCTGGAACGTCGATCTCGATCGCGGCGAGGTGCTGCCGCGGCGAACGATGAGCGAGCTGCGACGCATCGCGTTCCTCGCAGGCACGGACCTGTCGCGCGTGACGCGGCACGTGAAGCTCCCGGGTGACGACGCCGCGCCGGTGGACGCGGCCGCGGTGATCGTGGTCGGTCGCGCGCTCGGCGATCACTACAAGCTGCGCGCGCAGCGGCTGCTGCTGCAGGTGCCGGACGAGGACGGCCCCGAACCGCTCCGCATGCACCACCGCATCATGGTCGACCGCGCCGCACAGGATCGCGGCGACTCACAGCGCTGGTTCGCGTTCGCGCGCGCGATCCTCGAGCCGACCTGAGCGTCGACACGAGTGCTCGCCCCGGAGCGGGCGGACGGGAGCGCGCGCTCCGCGCGCGGACGGGAGCGCGCGTAGCGGGCGAGCCGATGATGAGCCTGCAGGAGTGCTCGCCCCGGAGCGGGCGAGCCGATATGAGCCTGCAGGGGTGCTCGCCCCGGAGGGCGCGTCAGCGCATCAGGGTGACGGTGCCGAGCGTGCCCTGGTCGGGACCGCCCGGGTCCGCGGTGCCGACGAGCACACCGGCCGTGACGCCGCCGGCGACCAGCACCCCGATCACGATCCAGAACCACGCTTCCTCGACGACGCTGCCGCCGCCGCCGCCACCGCCGTCGACGGGGATCCGTTGGCTGCCCTCGATGGCGGCGATCGCGACGCCGCGCGGATCGGGCACCTCGGCGGGCACGCGGAGCTGGAGGGGCTCGCCCTCCGAGCCGACGCTCGCGAGCTCGGCGCCCGACGGTGCGCTCGCGAGCACGTAGTACGCGACGTCGATCGCGCGATCCGAGCTGCCGACGACCGGGATTCGCCCCACCCAGACGCCGCCGCTGCGCGCGTTCATCACGACCTGCGAGAAGCCGGGCTCGCCGGCGGTGCGGTACGCGAGGCGCATCTCCGCGATCGCGTCGGCGCCTTCGATCGCGCGCACCTCGATGCTCGGCGGCTCGCGTCGCGCGAGCGTGCCGGGCGAGCGGTGCTGCAGCTCGACCGCGATCGGTCCCGGCTGCGCCTCTCGCGCGCGTGCGAACGCGGAGATCACGGGCGGGCTCGCGTCGGCATCGCTCAGGCGGTGCCCGGGGTCGCGCGCGTAGAGCGTCGCGAGCGTTCGCCGCGCGTCGTCGGACTGGCGGTTCGCGAGCTGCGCGGTCGCGATCAGCTCGAGCGCTGCGTTGTGCTGCGCCGCGGAGAGATCGCCTCGCGCGAGGAGCTCCTCGCCGGCCGCGATCGCCTCGGGGTAGCGCGCGTAGAGCACGAGCTCGCGGGCGGCCGCGATCGCAGCGTCGGGGGCGTCCTGCGCTGCGGCCGGGGAGGCGAGCGATGTCGCGAGCGCGATGCTCGCCAGCACGATCCAGATGCGCATCGGCGCCAGTCTACTTCGAGAGCGGCTCCACGTACGCGAGGAACGATTCGCTCATCGCCTCGAGAAGGCGCTCGCCGCGCGCGCGCGCGGACTGCACCGGCTCCTTCTCGCCCGTCACCTCGCGCAGATCGAAGTAGTACTTGATCTTGGGCTCGGTCCCGCTCGGTCGCAGCATCACGCGATGGCCGCCGTCGAGCTCCATCGCGATCACGTTGCTCGGGGGCAACGCCAGCTTCTCGACGGCGCCGGTGCGGACACGGCGCTCGCCCTGCGACAGATCGATCACCGCGAGCACCGCGTGCACGCCGACCGATGTCGGCGGCTGGGCACGGACGCGCTCCATGATGCGGCCGATCATCGCCGCGCCGTCTGCGCCTTTCATCGTCACCGAGACCTGACGGCTGAGGAAGAGCCCGTAGCGGCGCGACATCAGCTCGAGCTCGTCGATCAGCGTGCGTCCGTGCGCCTTGGACCACGCAGCGAGCTCCGCCATCAGCAGCGCGCCGCTGACACCGTCCTTGTCGCGCACGAGCGGGCCGACCGTGTACCCGAGCGCCTCCTCGTAGCCGCAGACGAACCGATAGCCCTCGGACTCGAGCTCCATCGCGCGGTTCGCGATCCACTTGAAGCCCGTCAGCGTCTGCTCCCAGTGTGCGCCGTGGACCTGCGCGATCGCGCCGAGCATCGGCGAGCTGACGATCGAGCTGAGCACCGCGCGCTTCGGATCCTTGGTGCCGTGCTCGAGCAGGTAGTGCGCGAGCAGGCATCCCACCTCGTTGCCCGTGAGCTGCACGTACGCGCCGGGCGCGGTGCGCACCGCGACTGCGAGCCGATCGGCGTCGGGATCGTTCGCGAGCACGAGCTCGGCATCGACCTCGCGGGCGAGCTCGAGCACGTGGTCCATCGCGCCCGGCTCCTCGGGGTTCGGGAAGCGCACCGTCGGGAACGCGCCGTCCGGCTCGGCCTGCGACGCGACGCTGTGCACCTCGGCGAACCCGGCCGTCGCGAGCGCGCGCCGGACGTGGCGATCACCGACGCCGTGCAGCGCCGTGTACGCGATGCGGACGTCGCGCGGCGTGCTCGTGGCGACGAGCAGCTTCTGGATCTCGGCGTGGTACTCGTCCTCGAGCTCTGCGCCGAGGATCTCGATCAGCCCCGCGCGACGCGCGTCCTCGAAGGGGCGCAGCGTCATCCCGAGCAGCGGCCCGCAGGACTCGATCGCCGCGGCGATGCCGACGTCGTGCGGCGGCACGATCTGCGCGCCGTTGCCCCAGTACACCTTGTAGCCGTTGTACTCGGGGGGGTTGTGGCTGGCGGTGACCATGACGCCGGCCGCCGCCCCGGTGCGCTTGCATGCATACGCGAGCACGGGCGTCGGCTGCACCGTCTCGAAGATCCGCACCTTGAAGCCGCGCGCCGTCGCCACCTCGGCGGTCTCGCGGGCGAGCTCCGCGCTCAGGCGTCGGCCATCGAACGCGACTGCGATGCCGCGCTCCTTCGCGCCGCCGGTCGTCGCCTCGAGGTACGCGCAGAGGCCCGCGCTCGCAGCCCGCACGACCGCGCGGTTCATGCGGTTCGGCCCCGCGCCGATCACGCCGCGCAGCCCGGCGGTGCCGAACTCCAGGCGGCCCGCGAACCGGTCGCCGATCTCGTCCCAGCGTCCCGCGTCGATCAGCGCGCGCAGCTCGTCGCGCGTCGTCTCGTCGGGATCATCGGCCATCCACGCCTGCGCGCGGGCCTGGAGCTCGTCTCGGGAAGGTGTGGTCATGGCGCCGCCTTTCATACGCCCCGGACCACCGTGTGGCGAGTCTCGCGCGCCGGCGGGGGATCGGGGGCGACATCGCACCTCGACCTGCACGTGGCCGCTCACAGCGCGGCTGCGACCGGCGGTGCGCCCCTTGACCCCGCGTGGCGCACCTCGCCATGCTGTTTCTAAGCGACTCCGGGGGGAATCATCATTCGATCGTGCTCGTCGAACGCGGGGGATGCGCGCTGGCGGCCCCGCCTATGGACCCACGCGCGCGTGTCGATCGCACACGCCGGGCGTCTTTCGTGCTCGTGCCTCCTGGGCCTGTGGATCGCCGTCGCGTCGTCGCTCCCGACCGCCACGCCAGCGCGCGCACAGGACGCGGCCGACGCTCCTCCGATCCCCGCCGCCGAGCCCACCGCGCAAGAGCGGCAGGCGGCCGCCGATGCGTTCGATCGCGGCACGCGCGCGTTCCTGGCGCGTGACTACCCGCGCGCCGGCCAGTGGTTCGAGACCGCGTACCGGATGGCGCCCGCGGCGGTCGCGCTGATCGGGGCGGTGCGCGCGTACGAGCGCGGCGGCAACGTGCAGCGCGCGGCGACGCTCGCC
>JALYRN010000641.1 GCA_030855295.1 Myxococcota bacterium
CATCGGCCGCGTCGGCGGGATCGGCCGCGAGCCGATCGAGCGCGAGGCACGCGACGGGGCCGCGCTCGCCCGGTCCACGCAGCTCGCGCTCGATGCGGCGCGACACGTTCGAGCCGAACGTGCCCAGCCCGCAGACGATCGCAGCGGTGCTCACTCCCTACACACGAGTCCGAGACGGCGCTTTCGTTCCGCGCGTCAGGTGAGCGACTTCAGGATGCCGGTCGCCTCGCGCAGGTCGTCGTACTCGCGCTGGTCGCCGGCGTCGCGCGCGGGGAGCAGCTCGAGCTGCATGCAGCGCTCCGACCACTTCGACGCGCTCGCCGCCAGATCCTGCTTGGCGCCGCCGCTCTCGAGCTCGCGCACCAGCGGTGCGATCGCCGACTCGAACACGGTCGGCTTGTCGGTCTCCAGCGCGAGCAGCGCGCCGGCCGCGTCGATCGGGCTGCGCCCCAGCGGAAGCCGCGTCGCGCCGATCGCGAGCTCGTGCGCGCCCCCGTCGGCGCGCGTCACGACCCCACGCGCCAGCGCGATCGCGAGCGTGCCGAGGGAGCTCTTCAGCTTCTTGCGGCGCTCGCCGAGCTGCGCGCGGCGCTCCTCGGGATCGAGATCGGGCAGCGCCTCCCAGTTCGTGTCGATGTGGAGCGGCCACGCCTTGTCGGGCTGCGCCTGATAGCGCTGGTAGCAGGCCTTCATCTCCTCGTTGACGTGCGGGAAGCAGTAGAGCGGCACGCCGAGGATCGAGCGATAGAAGACGAGGCGCTCGGCGTCCGGCCAGTCGTCGATCGTCTGCGCGCTCAGCCCCTCGGTCGCGCTGCCGAGCAGGCTGCCGAGCGGCGAGCCGGCGAGGCTCGCGTGCATGCCCACGAGGAGCATGTCGGCGTGCTTGATCATGCTCTTGCTCTCGGGGCTGAACCGCGTGAGCGGCTGCGCCTTCGCGAGCGCTGCGCGCAGCTTGCGCAGGCCGTACTGGCGCACGCTCTCGTCGGCCCAGAGCTGCGACGGCGCGAGCGGCGCGAGCTTGCGGAGCGCGTCCTCGGGCGACGTCTTCTTGCGATCGCGCTCGGCGAGCAGCTCGTTCTCGGTGTGCAGCTGGTAGTACTTCGCCTCGAGCGCGATCGCTTGATCGAGCGTGAGGCCGGCGCGCTCCGCCGGATCGTCGGATCGCGGATCGCCGAGGATCGACTTCGCGAGCACGCGCTCGGCGACCTCGACCAGGCTCTTCTCGATGTCGCCGACCATCTCGCGCGCGGTGCGCGCCAGCGGCCGTCCGCGCTCGTCGAAGCGGGGGCGCATCGCGTCCTGCACCGAGCCGAGGATCTCCTTCGAGTCGCTGGTCTCCGGCTGCGTCGCGACCTGATCGAGGTAGTACCAGCTCCAGAAGCGCGACTTGCCGCTCGGGTGCTGCAGCGCCTCGACGTCGAGCGCGTAGTCGTTGACCTCGCCCTCGCCGGCGTGGCCGCCGTCGAACTCGAACCGGCGCGCCTTCTCCTCGAGCTCGATCGAGAGCCGCGCCGCCGACGCCTCGATGTTCCGGAAGCTGCCGCGCAGCGAGTCCGCGGCGCGCCCGAGCGCGACCCGCAGCTCGTGCAGCGCGATCTTCAGCAGCAGCGCGCGCTGTCGCTCGACCTGCTCGTTGAAGGTCGCGACCGTGCGATCGCGCGCCGCCTCGAAGTCCTTGTCCTTGCGCAGCACCACCGCGTCGAAGCCGCCGTGCGTGCGCTTGAGCGTCTGCGCGTGCGCGTCCATCTCGCTCGGGAAGCGCCCCTCGCGGCCGAGCTCGCACTCCTTCTGCAGGTTGGCGATCTGCCGCGTGAGCTCGTCGATCGCAGGCGCGCCGAGCAGCCCCGTCGGCTCGCGGAACATCGCGAGCACGTAGCGCTGCTCGTACGGCGAGAGCTCGGGCGCGCCGTCGGGGCCCGCCTTGCTCAGGAGCTCGGGCCAGAACGCGCCGCCGTCGATCTGCGCGAGCGTGGTCCCGAGGCGCGCGCTCACCTCCGCGCGCGCCTTCTCCGCCTCGCGCGCGAGCGAGCCGATCGTGTTCGCCGGCGTCCACGAGCCGTCGAGGATCCGGTCCGCGCTGATCTCGCGGATCTGCGTGGTCTTGCCGCGCAGATCGGTCTCGATCGCCGCGATGGTCGCGGCGAGGCGCGCGCTCGCGGTCTCCTTCACGTGGAGCACGCGCTTCCACACGCCGCCCTCGCGATCCTCTTCGGCGAGCAGATCGATGCGCGACACGAACGCGCTGTCGATGCGGCGCGCGCGCTCGTCGGGCGCGAGCGTGTCGAGCTCGGCGGGATCGAGCGCGAAGCGCCGGAAGCGCTCGCGCTGCCCCTCGCTCACCAGCGTCGGATCGTCGAGCAGCAGGTAGCGCCGCACCGCGCTCGCGGCCCAGCGGCGCGCGCAGTACTCGAGCAGATCCTTGCGCGGCAGGAGCAGCAGCGCCGAGCCGAGCGTCCCGTAGAACGCGCTGTAGCCGGCCCCGCCGAGCTCCGCCGGGAAGAGCGCGCGGCTCTCCTTCGTGTAGTTGTCGTAGTCCGCCTGCTGGTCGCCCAGGATCGGACTGAAGATCTGCACGTAGCTCGCGTCCGCGAGCGCCTCGCCGACCTCCTCGAGGCTGAAGCTCTGCGGGCGATCGACGACGTAGACGAGATCGTACGGACGGCGCGCGACCGTGCGCTTGGTCTTGTTGCGGGGATCGTAGTGGAGCTCGATCTCGGGCGGCGAGCCGCTCGTGTTGGTGTCGAGCCGCATCAGGTGCTCGAGCTCCTTGAGCCCGGCGTAGCCGTTCGCGTAGATGCCGTCGCGGTTGCGTCCGGCGACGACCTCGAACGCGCCCGGCAGGATCGCGAACCCGAAGAGGCGCGAGCGCTTGTCGCCGAGCGCGTCGCGAACGAGGTACGCGAACGGCAGGAACGCGCCCGAGCCGGTGCCGCCGGCGACCGAGAAGTAGACGAAGACCTGCACCGGCGCGTCGTGCCGCCGCATGCCCTGCGCGTGGTGGCGCAGCGCGTCGAGGATCTCGGTCAGGCGCGACGAGAGCGCGCCGACCTCGACCGCGCGATTGAACGAGAGCCGGCTCTCGATCCGGATCTGCCCGGCGCCCGCGCCGCTCTCTTCGCGGAAGCGATACCAGGGGTGCACCCACTGCGTGAAGTACGGATCAGCGTCCGCGAACCCCTCGCCCCGCCGCAGCGACGAGTACTCGACCTTGTCGAAGTCGCTGATCGCGACCGTCGACGAGATCGCGCCCGGGCCCTTCCGCAGCCGCGCGAGATCGGCCTCGTTGGTGTCGATCGCGAGGAAGCGGACCAGCCCCTCGTAGCGGACGCCGTAGTCGGCGCGCGCGCGGATGTGGCGCGCGATCCGACCGACCGCGCGGCCGCCCGAACCGCCCAGTCCGACGAACAACGTCGGCGTGACCTCCCCCGGCAGGATGCTCGTCATGTGCGGAACCTACCTCTCTCGTGTGCGCGGCGTAAACCGCGGCACGAAAGACGGTGTTCCGTCACGGAACGGCCACCGAGGTCGGCCCCGCGCGAGCGCGCTCCGCTACACGCTCGGCTTGTTCGCTCCCTTGCCGCGCACCTTCGTCTGACGAGCGGAGGCGCGCGTGGCGCGAGCCTGCGGCGAGCTGACCTCGCGCGTCGCGCGCTGCTGCAGGTTCGAGTCGGTCTTGATCCGGTTGGTGCTCTTGCGCGTCGACTTGCGAGACGGCGTGCCGGTGACCGAGTCCTCGAGCGCGTAGCTCGCGCCGTCGTCGTCCTTCTTCGCGTTGCGGCGCGCGGTCGATCCGCCGCCCGCCTTCTTGTCGGTCGCGGACACGCCCTTCTTCGCGGTGTCGACCGGGTAGTCGCCGTGGAGCTTCTCGGGGCGCTTCAGCACGTCGCCGAGATCCTTCGAGCTGCGTCCGACGCGGCGGCCGATGAAGCCACCACCGGGCGGCGCCGCGTTCGCGGCCTTCTTGTCGTTGCGGTCGTCCTTCTTCGTGCGCGTGGGCTTCCGCGTCTCGCCGCGCTTCCGAGTGTGGGCTTTCGACATGAGGCGACAGCGGTGCACGCTCCGCGCCACACGATCGTGTACCCTGCGCGCGATGGTCACGACGCAGGACGTCAGCTTCGGTGTGCTCTGGACGAAGCTCGTCGGTGAGAGCGCGCGCTGGGCGCCAGGGGACGACGAGGCGCCGGCGCTGCACGCGAGCACGGAGTCGCCCACGTTCGGCATGGGCCTGGTCGCGGTGTGGGTCGTCGGCGAGGGCCCGGTGCTGATCTGCTATCCCGACAAGGGCCTGCGCGCGCTCAAGGCGCTCGCGCCCGGCACGCCGGTCGACGCGCTGCGGAGCATCCTGCGCGAGTCGGGCGCGGTCGTCCGCGAGGACGACGCACCGCGCCGCGACTCGATGGTCTGACTCTACGGAGCTCGCGATCAGCTCGCGTGCGTCTACAGGAGTGCTCGCCCCGGAGGGCGCGTACGGG
>JALYRN010000642.1 GCA_030855295.1 Myxococcota bacterium
ACGGCCGCGCGCGAGGAGACGGCGCTCGTCGAGGTGCTCTTCGCTGACGCGCTGGTGATGTCGGATCGCGCGCTGGTGCCGGAGGGCGCCTCGCTGCTCGACGTCGGCTCGGGCGGGGGCGCGCCCACCCTGCCCTTCGCGCTGCTGCGCGGCGACGTCCGCCTCGCGATGCTCGAGCCGCTGCGGAAGCGGATCGCGTTCTTGCGCACGGCGATCGGCACGCTCGACATCGCCGATCGCGTGCGCGCGATCGAGGGTCGTCTCGATCGGCGCGCAGTCGCGGCCGCTGCAGGCGACTACGCGGTATCGTCCGCGCGCGCGACCTTCGCGCCGGGCGAGTGGCTTCCGATGGGGCTCGAGCTCGCGCCGGCGTGCCTCGTCTTCACCGTCGACGAGCCGCCGGTCGCGCCCGCGGGCACCCGCCTCGCGCACCGCGTCGACTACGCGCTGCCGTGGAGCGGCGCGCCCCGCGTGCTCGCCCGCTACGAGCGCATCTAGAAAGAGCTCGGGTGAAAACCGCTGAGGAACGCAGGAAGGCAGGGAAAACTCATGATTTCATGCCTTCCTCAGCGGCCTTTGTCCGATTCAATCGCGAGGAGAGTCGTCGCGACGCGGACCGCGATCGCGACGCGGACCACCGCCACCACCACCACCGCCACCCGCGCCGCGCCGCGCCGGGATGATCTGGATGCGGCGCCCGATGCCCTCGCCGTTCGACTTCGTCGACACGCCGGGGAACTTCGCGAGCGAGAGATGCACGAGGCGGCGATCGCGCGCCGGCATCGGCTCGAGCGTCACGGTGCGGCCGATCTCGACCGCGCGCTTGGCCTCGCGTCGCGCCATGTTCACGAGCCCGGCGTCGTGCCGCTCGCGATAGTCGCCGCTGTCGACGACGACGTAGCGGCGTGTCTCCGGGAACCGGTTCACGACCTTGTTGACGAGGAACTGCAGCGCATCGAGCGCCGCGCCCTTCTTCCCGATCGCGCGCCCTGCGTCCTCGCCCTGGATGTCGAGCACGATCTGCTCGCCGTCCTCGCGCACCGTCACGCGCGTCTCGAGCGCCATCCGATAGAGCACGCCGGAGAGGAACTCCATCGCCTCCTCGGCCTTGCCGTCGCCCGCGGCGCCCCGCGAGCCACGCGCTTCCATGCGATCGTCGCGATCACCGCGCTCGTCCTCGTCCTCGACATCGCCGAGGAGAAGCGCGCCTTCCAGCTCCTGATTCCGATCGTCAACCACGACGCGACCTCCCGGAGCCACGCTTCGTCGAACCCGCGCGGCCCGTGCCCTTCGGTTCCTTCTCGCCGGACGGATGGTCCTCCGCCGCCGCGTCCGCGTCCAGCGTCGATGCTGCGACCGGCGCGTTCGCCTGCTGCCGGTTCATCCGTACCTCGTTGAGCTTCTGCTGCCCGATGCCGAGCACCGAGTTCGTCAGCATGTACAGACACAGCCCGGCCGGCAGGAAGAGCATGAACAGCGTCACGATCACCGGCATGATCTGCATCATGCGGGCCTGCGCGGGATCCATCGCCGTCGGGGTCATCTTCTGCTGCAGCCACATCAGCGCGCCGAGGCCGAGCGGCAGCACGAAGTAGGGATCGGGCGCGGAGAGGTCCTGCCACCACAGCGTGAACGGCTGGTGGTAGAGCGCGACGTTGGTCGAGAGCGACGCATAGAGCGCGAAGAAGACCGGCATCTGGAAGAGCACCGGCAAGCAGCCTCCGAGCTGCGCCAGCGGGTTGATGCCCTTCTTCCGGTAGAGCTCCATGATCGCCGCTTGCTTCTTCTCCGCGTCGTCGGCGAAGCGAGCGTTGATCTCGTCCATCTCCGGCTTGAGCTGCCGCATACGCGCCATCGAGCGGAAGCTCGCGTTGGTCAGCGGGAACAGCACGAGCCGCACCATGATCGTCAGGATGATGATCGCGATGCCCCAGTTGCCGACGTAGCCGTGCAGCTGCGTGAGGAGCCACGCGAACCCGCGCGCGATGAACGCGAACATCCCGAGGTTGACGACCTCCGCGAGGTCGTGGCCCGCCTCGCTGAGCGCCTCCGGGATCTTCGGGCCCATGTACGCGAGCGTGTCCCAGACCTGCTGCTCGCCCGCCCCCAGGCGAACCACCGGATAGAGGAGCGACGCCTCGAACAGCGTGCCCTCGGGCTCGCCGTCGACGTTGCCGCGGTTGCTCGCCTCGAGCCCGCAGAACTCCGCGGTGTGGTCGCCCTCGGCGATCAGCGCCTGGACGAAGTAGACGTTCTCGACGGCGACGAAGTCGATCTCGCCGCCGTAGCCGTGGCGCTCTTGGAGCGCCTCGCGATCCTTGCGCTCGGTCTCGTCGTCGTGCCGGCACGAGCCCTGGCTGATCGACGGCGAGCGGCTGCCCATGAAGCTGAAGAAGCCGCCGCCGCCCTCGTCCTCACGCCGGACGTAGTGCCAGGTCGAGACGCGCAGGCGCAGGTCGCGCTCGGCGCTGGCGAGGTTGCGCACCCGAGTCGTCTGTCGGATCTGATACGGGCCCTCGCCGGCGGCGAAGCGCCGCACGACCTCGAGCCCGTTGCCCTGCCAGCGCAGCACGACCTCGGCCGGCGAGGCCTGCTCGATGTCCCAGACCGCGTCGGCGGGGATCTGCGCGCCCGGCAGGTCGATCCGGAGCGGGCGATACTCCTCGCGAGGGGTGGTGACGAGATCCATCGCGCGCTCGGCCTGGCGATAGCGCGGGTCGAGCAGCTCGACGTGCGCGACGCCGCCGCCGAGGTTGTCGATCGTCGCGACCATCTGCCCGGTCGTGATCGTCGCGGTCTGCAGGCGCGCGAGGCGCTCGGGGGACTCGCGACGCGCCTCGGCGGCACGCTGCGCGCGGAGCTCCGGCGAGCTCTCCTCTTCGACTGCCGTCGTCGCGGTCTCGGCGCCCTCTTCGCGCGGAGGCGCGATGAACGTCGTGTACGCGTAGTAGAGCGCGAGGATCGCACCCGCGACGAGCAACATCGTCGACGGGGACCGCGGCTTGTTCTCACCCTGCATCGATCGCCGCCTCGCTGGAGGGAGAAGAAGGGAGCTCGGGAGGCGGATCGAACCCGCCGGCATGGAAGGGATGGCAGCGGCAGATGCGCTTGGCGCCGAGCCAGCCGCCGCGCGCCGCACCGAAGCGCTCGATGCACGTCGCGGTGTAGCGCGAGCAGGTCGGCTGGAAGCGGCAGACCTGCCCGATGATCGGAGACAGCGTCAGCCAGTAGATCCGGATGACGAAGAGCATCGCCTTCGCGATCACGGCGTGCCTCCCGGCGGGCATGCGCGCGGACCGCGCGGCCGATGCGCGCGCTCGAGCGCTCGGCCTGCGCTCCGGAGCTCGGCGAGCACCTCGTCGAAGCCGAGCGTGTGCGCCCCCACCTTTGCGATCGCGACGACGTCGCACGCATCGGGGAAGAGCTCTCGGTGACGACGGAAGACCTCGCGCATGACTCGCTTGACCCGGTTGCGGCCCACGGCCGACGCGATCTTGCGTGTGACCGTGATCCCGAGGCGCGTCGGACCACCCTCCGGACGCGGCAGCACGGCCAGAACGAAGTGGGGGGTGTGGATCTTCCGTCCTGATCCCTGCACCTGCCGGAAGTCGACGCGCCGCTTGAGGCGATCGGTCGGTCGGAGAGTCTCTCGACGCGGGCTCGGTGCCGCTTGCTCCACCGCTGTCGCCGGCTCGTCCCGGCTCCGAGCCGTCCGCGCTGCGCCCCCGCTCGGGGCGACCCGTGCGGGGAGACAGAGGGGGAGGCCGAGCCGGTCGACGCCTACTTCTTGTAGATGCCCGGGACGAGCGCGTGCCGGCCCTTGGTGCGCCGGCGGCTGAGGACCTTGCGGCCGTTCTTGCTCGCCATGCGCGCGCGGAAGCCATGGGTCCGCACACGACGCGTGCGGTGCGGCTGATAGGTGCGCTTCACGGGGAATCCTCCACTGGCCTGCGCCGGCCCGAGAGCCGGAAAAATCGAGGGGCGGAAATAAGCACGCGGTCGACCTGCCGTCAAGCGTCGGACCGCCGCGTGACGCTGCCGCGGTGGGGTCCGCTCGACAGGGCGCCGTCGCGCAAGAGCCCGGCGTCGACGAACGAGAAGTACCCCTCGCGCCCGACGATCACGTGATCGAGCACCCGCACGCCGAGCAGCGCCCCCGCGCGCACCAGCCGATCGGTGAGCGCGATGTCGTCGGCGCTCGGGCTCGCGTCGCCGCTCGGGTGGTTGTGCGCGAACACGACCGCCGACGCCGCCTCGCGCAGGATCGCGCGGAACACGTCGGACGGCGCGACCGGACACGCCGAGAGCCCACCGCGCGCGATCGTCAGCTCGGCGATCACCCGGTTCTTGGCGTCGGTCGGCAGCGCGATGAAGCGCTCGGACTCCGCGCCCGCGAGCCGCACGCGCAGCAGCGCGTCGACGTCGCGGCTGCTCTCGATCCGCGGACCGGCCGTCCACGGCACCTCGTGCAC
>JALYRN010000643.1 GCA_030855295.1 Myxococcota bacterium
GGCGAAGGCCAGACGCAGGGCGGCGGCGCGCAGCAAGGAGGCGCCGGCGGCCAGGGCGCGCAGGGCGGGAGCGGCGCCGGCCAGCAAGGAGAAGGCGGCGATCCCGCGCAGCAGATACTGATGCTCGGTCAGGGCGGCGAGGCCCAGCTCGAGCTGCCGGGGATGGGCGGCGCGGGCGAAGGCGCGGAGGGCGGCGCCGGCGGCACCGGCGATCCGCAGGCGCAGGGCGGCGGCGCGGGCGACGAGCACGCACCGAGCTCGCTCGACGATCCGACCGGCCGCGGCAGCGACACCCGCACGATGCAGGTGCGCGGCGACGCGCAGCGCGGCCCCACGCGCTCCGAGGTCATTCGCAGCGCGGCGCAGCAAGGCTTCGCGACCCGCGACTACCGCGGCGTCTACTCCGAGTACGCCGATCACGCCGAGGAAGTGATCGAGCGCGACCGCGTGCCGCCGGGCTACCGGTTCTACGTGCGCCGCTATTTCCAGCTGATCCGTCCGCGCGACGGAGAGTGAGAGCCTGACCGCGATGACGACGAAGAACGAGACCATCGAGGCGCGCGTCGCCCGGTTCGGCGACGACGTGCGCAAGGTGCGCGAGACCGTCGGCCGGCGGATCGTCGGGCAGCAGGCGATCCTCGACGGAGTGATCACGTGCCTGGTGGCGGGTGGCAACGCGCTGCTCGAGGGCGTGCCGGGGCTCGGCAAGACGATGCTCGTGCGCTCGCTCGCCGACGCGATGCACCTGCGCTTCGCGCGCATCCAGTTCACGCCCGACCTGATGCCCGCCGACATCCTCGGCACCACCGTCATCATCGACCGCGCGGCCGATCAGGGGCGCGGCGGCAGCAAGCAGTTCGAGTTCCGCCCCGGGCCGGTGTTCGCGAACATCGTGCTCGCCGACGAGGTCAACCGCGCGACCCCCAAGACCCAGAGCGCGCTGCTCGAGGTGATGCAGGAGCACCGCGTCACGATCGGCAACGAGACGCACCGCCTCGAGGAGCCGTACCTCGTGCTCGCGACCCAGAACCCGCTCGAGATGGAGGGCACCTACCCGCTTCCCGAGGCGCAGCTCGATCGCTTCTTCTTCAAGCTCCACGTGGGCTTCCCTTCGCGCGAGGAGCTGCACGCGATCCTCGATCGCACGACCGGCGAGCACGAGCCGGACGTCGAGCCCGTGCTCGATGGTCCGCGCATCCTCGAGATGCGCGCGCTCGCGCGCGAGGTGCCGGTGCCGCGGCACGTGCAGGACTACGCGATCCGCGTGCTCGAGGCGACGCACCCCGATCGCCCGGACGCGTCCGACCGCGTGAAGCAGTTCGTCCGCTTCGGCGCGAGCCCCCGCGGCGCCCAGGCGTGCCTGCTCGCCGCGAAGATCCACGCGCTCACCGAGGGCCGCTTCGCCGCGACGATCGAGGACGTGCGCGCGGTCGCGATCCCCGCGCTGCGCCACCGAGTGATCCTCGGCTTCGAGGGCGAGGCCGAGGGCGTGCGCACCGAGGCGCTGCTGGAGGAGGTCCTCGCGCGCGTGCCGGAGACGGTGTCGCGTTGAGCGCCCGCGCCGCGGCCTCCGGCGAGATCTGGGGCGAAGACTTCCAGCGCCGGCTCGAGGCGCTGGCGCTGGCCTCGCGGCGCGTCGTCTCGGGCCGCACCCGCGCCGAGCGCCGCTCGCGCAAGACCGGCAGCGGCGTCGAGTTCGCCGATCACCGCGAGTACGCGCCGGGCGACGACTTCCGCTTCCTCGACTGGAAGCTCTACGGGCGCTCCGATCGCTTGCTCCTGCGCCTCTTCGAGGAAGAGGAAGACCTCTCGGTCTACGTGCTGCTCGACACGTCGGCGTCGATGGGATTTGGTTCGCCGACCAAGATTCGCTACGGCCAGCGCCTCGCGGCCGCGCTCGCGTACGTCGCGCTCGCGAGCCTCGATCGCGTCTCGGTGCTCACGTTCTCCGACGTCATCGGCGCGCGCCTTCCGGAGTCGCGCGGCAAGAACCGCATCTTCAAGGTGCTCGCGTTCCTCGGCGCCGCCCGTGCCGACGGCCGCACCGGGCTCGAGGCCGCGATGAAGACCTTCGTCGCGCAGCACAAGCGCCGCGGGATCGTGATCGTGCTCAGCGATCTCTACGACCCGTCGGGCTTCGAGCGCGGCATCGACATCCTCCGCTACGCGCGCTTCGAGCCCTTCGTGATCCAGCTCGTCGATCCCACCGAGGCGCGCCCTGCCCTGCACGGCGAGGTGCGCCTGATCGATCGCGAGACCGGCGAGGCGCGCGACGTCACGGTCACGCCGCGCGTGCTGGAGCGCTATGCCGCCGCGCACGCCGCACACCTCGCGCACAT
This sequence comes from Myxococcota bacterium, assembly GCA_030855295.1. Taxonomy (GTDB): domain Bacteria; phylum Myxococcota_A; class Polyangia; order Polyangiales; family Sandaracinaceae; genus Sandaracinus. The sequence goes on from JALYRN010000643.1 coordinate 2,340, forward strand.
CGCGTCGTACTGCGCAGGCAAGCAGGTCCCGCAGGTGGCGATCGAGACCAGCACGCCGTGGGACGAGGCCGTCCTCGGCGTGCTGCGCCGCGGCGGGCTGCTCGGGTAGACGATGGAGCTGACGGGGCTCGGCCTGGGGCAGGTGCTCGCGGTCACCGGCGCGTTCGGCGCGGCGGTGGTCGTGCTCTATCTGCTCAAGCTGCGCCGGCGCCCGATCGAGGTGCCGTTCGTCCGCCTGTGGCACGACGTGCTCGCGGAGGAGCGCACGACGCGCCTCTTCTCGACGCTCAAGCGCATTCTCTCCCTGCTGCTCGCGCTCGCGATCGTCGCGATGCTCGCGCTCGCGCTCGGCGATCCGCGCTGGACCTCCGCCGACGACGACGACGGGAGCACCCAGATCGTGCTGGTCGACGCGAGCGCCTCGATGGGCGCCACCGACGTCGCGGGCGGCCGCATGGAGGCGGCGCGCGAGGAGGTGCGCCGGCGCATCGCGGCCATGGGCGCGAGCGACCGGATGATCATCGCCTCGATGGGCACGTCGGCGGTCCCGCTCGGACCGATCGACGGTGACCCGCAGGTACTCGAGGCCGCGCTCGCGCAGCTCGAGCCCCTCGACGTCGCGGCCGATCTCGGGCGCGGCCTGGGCTGGGCGCTCGACGTCGCGCGCAGCGCGGCGCGCCCCGAGATCGTGATCGTCTCGGACGGCCACCTCGACGATCCCGGCGAGGCGATCGCGCGTCGCGCGACCGAGTCGGAGGTCCCGATCCGCTGGGCGCGCGTCGGCCGCGGCGGCGACGACGTCCGCAACGTCGCGATCACCGCGTTCGCCGTGCGTCGCTATCCGATCGACAAGAGCCGCGCGCAGCTCCTCGTCGAGCTGTGGAACCCCGGCGCGCAGGCCGAGGACGTCGAGCTGACGCTGCTCGGCGACGGCGCGCCGATCGACGTGACCACGCTGCGCGTCGGCGCCGGCGAGCGGATGCCGCGCGTCTTCGAGAACGTCACGGGCGCCGATCGCACGCTCGAGGCGCGCATCCGCTTCGCCGACGGCACGCGCGACGCGCTCGCGGCCGACGACGTCGCGTACGCGCGCCTGCCGGAGCGTCGGCGCGCCCGCGTCGTGGTCGTCGCCGAGGACGACATCTACCTGTCGGCCGCGCTCCTGCTCGACGAGTACCTCGAGGTGGTCGAGGTCACGCCCGCGCAGTTCCCGCCCGAGGGCCGCTTCGACGTCGCGATCTTCGAGTCGTTCGTGCCGCGCGAGCCGTACGACGCGGACACGATCTATCTGCACCCGCTGCCCCCCGAGGGCGTGCAGGGCCCGCTCGCGATCGAAGGAACGATCGCGAGCCCGTTCTTCGATCGCCTGCTCCGCGATCATCCGCTGCTGCGCTTCACCAGCCTGCGCGACGTCAACATCGCCGAGGCGCTGCACGTGCGCACCGAGCCCGGCGACGTGGTGGTGGGCGCCGACGCGCAGGGCCCGCTGCTCGTCACCGGCACGCGCAACGAACGGCGCTTCGTCGCGCTGACGTTCGATCCGCGACAGAGCGATCTGCCGCTGCGGATCGCGTGGCCGCTGATCCTGCTCAACGCGATCGACTCGTTCACCGAGGCGCAGAGCGGCCACCACTCGTCGCACCGCACCGGCGAGCCGTGGTACGTGCCGGTCCCCGCCGGCGCCACGCGCGCGACGCTGGTCGATCCCGACGAGCGACGCCGCGAGGTGCCGATCGTCCTCGGGCGCGCGGTCGCCAGCGGAACGCGCGCGGGCTTCTACGCGCTCGAGAGCGAGCTGCCGTCGGGCGAGACCGACTCGCAGCTCCTCGCGGCGAACCTCGGCCCGAGCTCCGAGGCCGAGCTCCGCGTGCCCGACTCCCTCGCGATCGCCGGCGAGCCGGCGGAGCCGCCGGCGCGCGTGTCGATCGCGGTGCGCAGCGAGCCATGGGCATGGCTGGTGCTCGCCGCGTTCACGCTGCTCGCGATCGAGTGGATCACGTTCCATCGGCGGTGGACCCTGTGATGCGTCCGCTCGTGCCGCGCGGGATGGCGTGGCGGGCGGCGCTCGCGGGCGCCGCGACGCTCGCGCTCGCCGCGCTGATCCTGCTCGCGGTCGATCGAGGCGAGGT
>JALYRN010000644.1 GCA_030855295.1 Myxococcota bacterium
GAGCGGGACAGGCCGGGCGTGCGCCTCACGCGACCTCGAGGTCGATCAGCGTCCGCAGGGGCGCTTCGACCTGCGCCACGTCGCCGACCAGCACGGTGGTGAGCCGGTTCGGCGCGAGGTAGCGCGCGGCCGCGGCGAGCGCGTCGTCGAGCGGCGCCATCACGTTCGCGTGGCGAGGGGCCTCCGCGCGCTCGACCTGCACACGACCCGACGAGATCGCGAAGAGCGTCGCGAGCGCCGCCGGCCCGTCGACCGGGGGCGCGCTGCCGCCCGGGATGCGCGCGCTCGCGCCGGCGACGAGCCCGTCCGAGAGATCGATGTCGATGATCACGCGCGGATGGAGCACGCGCACCCGCAGCCCCAGCCTCGTCTCGACCAGCGCGCGCAGCGTGCGGACGGGGCCGATCAGCTCGAGCCGCGTGCCGAGCGTCGCCTGTCTCGCCGCTCGCTCCGCGAGATCGCGATCGGCGCGCAGCAGCGCATCGACCGACGCCGCGAGCATCGTGATGTCGGGGCGGCGCTCCTCGCGCCAGAGCCGCGCCGCGTCGACCAGCAGGAGCGATCCCCACCGCAGCCAGGGATCGCGCCGGATCTTCCGCAGCGCCTCGAGCGCCCAGCCGTCCATCGCGGTGCCGTCGACGATCACGACGTCGGGCGACATCTCGCGCGCCAGCTCGAGCCCGCGCCCGAGCCCGTCGGCGACCGCGACCCGCGCCCCGTACGCGCGCAGGCCCTGCGCGAGCAGATCGGCGCGCGCCGGGTTCTGCTCGATGATCAGCAGGCGATCCCGCGACAGATGCGAGAGCGCGAGGGTGTCCTCGTCCACGCCGAGATCGAGCGCGCCGAGGCGTCCGGTCGGCGTCTCGTGGAACTCGTACTGGAGCTCGCCGGTCTCGCCCGCGAGCGGTCGCAGCCGCTCGACGATCTGCTCGATCACCTCGGTGGCCGGTCGATCGGCGCGCAACACCACGCGCGCCGATGTGCCGTTCGGACCGGTGACGGAGAAGATGCCGGTCCGCAGCGACTCCGCGAGCAGCTCGAGGAGCTCGCCGATGCTTCCGTCGCCGAGCGTGCCCCGCGTCTCGCCGGTGCGCTCGGGCAGCTCGCGCGCGACCTCGGCGATGCGCCGCGCGAGCTCGTCCGCGCTCGCCGTCCGTTCGATCACGGCGACCACGCCGTGCCGGAACGACGACGGCGCGCGCGCATGATCGCTCACCAGCACGATCGGCAGCGCCGCGGTCGCGGGGCGCTCGGCGAGGGCGGTGAGCGCGTCGATGCCGCCGTCCTCCGCGGCGCTCCCGGCGAGCACGACGAGGTCCGGCGCCACCACGAACGCCGTGTCGACGACCTTGTCGGCCGTGCAGTCGAACACGCCGACGCCGTGCATCGCGAGTCGCTCGCGCAGCGCAGGCGCGAGCCGCTCGCCCTCGGCGACCAGCAGCACAGTGAGTTCTTCGCCGCCCCCGACCATCGTGCTCCCGCGCGGCACGGGAGGAGGAGAGCCCGTGGAGCGCGTCCCCCTCCGCGCCGCGGCGTGCACCAGCGTCGGTGAAGCCGTGCAATCGCGCAAGAACGAAGCGTCCCGGACCGGGTCTGGTACCCGTCTTGCGACGAGGGGCGCTCGGAAGAGAGCGGTGCCGCGATGAGAGCAACTCTGGTCCTGGCGGGTATCCTCACGCTCACGGTGGGATGCTCGGGAGATGGTGGCGATTCGCCGGCGAAGACGGGCGAGCAGGCGCGCACGGCGGGCGCGGATCGCGTGGACAGGAGCGAGATGGCGACCGAGCGCGACGCGCTCGTGAGCTCATTGCGGCGTAGCGGGATCGCCGACCCCGATGTGCTCGCGGCGATCGGTGAGGTACCACGCCACGAATTCATGCCGGAGGCGCTGCGCGCGCTGGCGTACGCGGACCAGCCCCTGCCGATCGGACACGAGCAGACCATCAGCCAGCCGTTCGTCGTGGCGCTGATGAGCGACCTCGCCGACGTGCAGCGCGGCGACAAGGTGCTCGAGGTCGGCACCGGCTCCGGCTATCAGGCGGCGGTGCTCGCGGAGCTCGGCGCCGACGTGTACTCGATCGAGATCGTCGAGCCGCTCGGGCGCCGAGCCGCGGCCGACCTGCAGCGCCTCGGCTACGACGTCGAGACGCGGATCGGCGACGGCTATCGAGGGTGGCCCACCGAGGCGCCGTTCGATGCGATCGTGATCACGGCGGCCCCGCCCGAGGTCCCTGCGCCGCTGCTCGAGCAGCTCGCCGTCGGCGGGCGCATGGTGGTGCCGGTCGGCGAGACCGGCGGCGATCAGGAGCTCGTCGTGATCACGCGCACCGCGGATGGCTTCGAGCGCTCGCGATCGATCCCCGTCCGCTTCGTCCCGATGACCGGCGAGGCCCAGGAGCGCTGACGCGCGGCGCCGCGGTGATCGTGCGGCGCGCGAGCGGGTCGATGCGCTATACGCTCGGCCCGGGCCCCACGATGATCAACAACGACGTCCTGCGCAGCGTGCGCTTCCTGCTGAACGTCGGCGATCACACGATCGCCGACATCATCGAGCTCGGCGGGCTCGAGGTCCCGCTCGGCGAGGTCGCCGCCTTCCTCGAGAAGGACGACGCGAGCGGCTACCGCGAGTGCCCGGATCTCGTGATGGCGCACTTCCTCGACGGGCTGATCTTCCACCGGAGGGGCCGCGACGAGACGGTCCCGCCGCGCCCGATCGAGACGCCGATCACGAACAACGCGGTGCTGAAGAAGCTGCGCGTCGCGTTCGAGCTCAAGGAGAGCGACATCCTCGAGATGATGACGGCCGCCGGACACCCCGTCTCGAAGCCCGAGCTGAGCGCGCTCTTCCGCAGCCCCGGCCACAAGAACTACCGCCCCTGCGGCGACCAGTTCCTGCGCAAGTTCCTCAAGGCGCTCACGCAGCGCATCCGTGGCTGACGGCGGAGCGCGTTCTCGGAGCGCTCGAGCGCCACGTGGCGCGGGTGACCGGAAGGTCGGTCGCACGACATCGTCGCGCGACGGTCTGGGGAGCGCGGAGGGCGTGCCTGCGCTCGTCGAGTCGCTGCGCGGTCGTTCGCGCTGCATCCGGGGCTGAGCGTGCCGATCTGCACCCGACGATCGCGCGTCTCCCGGACGAGCGCGTCGGTGAAGTAGCGCACCGCGCGCTTGCTCGTCCCGTAGGGCGTCAGTCCGCGGCTCCACTCGCCGCGGCTCCACTCGCCGCGGCCGGAGATCACGACCCACGCGCCGCGCACGAGGAACGCGTCGGCCAGGCCGAAGCCGCCCTGCGAGAGCTCCCCCTGATGACGATCGCGCCCATCGTGAGACGGAGCGTACGCAACAGTTGCGGACAGGAGTGCTCGCCCCCGGAGCGACCGGACGGGAGGGCGCGCTGCGCATGCGGACGGCAGGGCCCGGAGCGGCGAGCCGATTCTTAGCCCCCCTCTGATCTGAGCCGCGCCGGACGGCGGCTCGCCGATCGAACCCGCCACCGGACGCTCGCTCGTCCGGTGGCGGTCGCGCGATCACCGCGCGCGCAGCGAGCGGCTCCGCCGACGGCGCGCGAGCCAGGCGAGACCGAGGACTCCGAGCAGCAGTGCCGGCGCGGACGCGTCCCTGCTGCCGCCGGGCACCGCACATCCGCAGCCCGAGCCGGGCGCGGCCGGCACCTCGCCTCCGTCCGGGTCGATCCCGCCGTCGCCGACACCACCGTCGGCATCGACGACGCCGCCGTCGGCATCCACCTCGACGCACTCGCTGCCGACGCACGAGAACCCGGCCGCGCAGTCCTCGTCACCCGTGCACGCATCCAGACACGCCGTGTCGCCGCACGCGAACGGCGAGCACTCGGTGCTGCCCCCCGCGTCGCACGAGCCCGCCGCGTCGCACGCGCCCGCCGCGGTCGCCATGCCCTCGGCACACGTCGCGTCGCCACACGACGCCGTCGCGTCCGGGTAGCTGCACGCCGCACGCTCGGTGCCGTCGCAGGCACCGCCGCAGTCCGATCCGTCCGACGCGCACGCAGCGCGCGCCCCGTGCGGCGCGCCCGTCACCACGGAGCACACGCCCTCGCTCCCCGCCACGTCGCACGCCTCGCACTGTCCGTCGCAGGCGCTCTCGCAACACACGCCGTCGACACACTCGCCCGAGCCGCACTGCCGCTCGCGATCGCAGACACCGCCGTCGTCGAGCTGCGCCGAGCACACGCCCGCCGCGCAGAACGCGCCCGCGTCGCAGTCGTCGTCGGTCGCGCAGTCGCCGTCGCAGCCCGCGTCACCGCACAGGAACGGCGCGCAGACCTGCGTCATCTCCGCCGGGCAGGCGCCCGCGCCTCCGCAGCCCGCCTCGAGGATCGCGACGCCCGCTGCGCAGCTCCCGGCGCGACAGATCGTCGTGACGTCGGGGTACGCGCACGCATCGCGCGCGACGCCATCGCACGCGCCGCCGCACGCACCACCGTCG
>JALYRN010000645.1 GCA_030855295.1 Myxococcota bacterium
TCGCAGCGTCATCCCGAGACGCTGCGACGAACGACGCACCACCGTCAACCCGGGTCCGCGGGATACCGCCGCTCGAACCGGAGCGACTCCGGGTACGGGAAGATGTCGTCCTGCTCGCCCGCGCGGCAGCGGTCCTGCGCGTCGATCCAGAAACGCGGGTCGGCGATCTCGCCGTGGAGCTCGAGGAAGATCTCGCGCTGATGAGGCTCACCGAAGAGGAAGGTCGGGAACTGCTCCGGGAACACGTCGTGCGGGCCGACGGAGTACCAGGGCTCGGCGCTCATCTCGTCCTCGTCGCTGCGCGGCTTCGGGAAGCGGCGGAACTTGAAGTCGGTGAGATAGCCGAGCTCGTCGTAGTCGTAGAAGACGACCCGCCCGTAGCGCGTGATGCCGAAGTTCTTGAGCAGCAGATCGCCCGCGAAGATGTTCGCGCTCGCGAGCTCCTTGATCGCGTGACCGTACTCGTCGATCGCAGCGCGCGCGCTCGCCTCGTCCGCGGTCAGCAGGAACATGTCGAGCGGCACCAGGCGCTTCTCGATGTAGAGGTGCCGGACGATCAGCTGGTCCTTCTCGATCCGGATGCTCGAGCCCGCGATGTTCTTCAGATCCTCGACCAGCTCGGGATCGAAGCGGTCGAGCGGGAATGCGACGTGCGAGTACTCGAGCGAGTCCGCCATCCGGCCCACGCGGTCGTGGTATTTGACGAGCAGATACTTCGACTCGACGATCGAACGATCGGTGTCCTTCGGCGGAGGGAACCAGTCGCGGATCAGCTTGAACACGTAGGGGAACGACGGCAGCGTGAAGACCGCCATCACCATTCCCTTGGTGCCGGGCGCGTGCACGAAGCGATCGGTCGAGTGCTTCAGGTGGTGCTGCAGATCGCGATAGAAGAGCGTCTTGCCCTGCTTCTGCAGGCCCACCATCGTGTAGAGCTCGGCCCTGGGCTTGCGCGGCATCATCGACTGCACGAACGACACGAACGCCGCGGGCACCTCCATGTCGACCATGCAGTACGCGCGAGCGAGGCTGAACACGCGGCCGACGTCGCGCGGATCGAGAAGGAGCGCGTCGAGGTAGAGGCGCCGATCCTCGTCCTGGAGGACCGGGACGACGAAGGCGTGCTCCCGATACGCGTTGCGCGCGCGACCGACGACGTAGCCCGCCTTGTTGCGGAAGAAGAGCGACGAGAGGACCTGCAGCTGGAAGTCGGCGTCGAGCGCGAGCGCGCCGCCGCTCTCCGCCACGTGGAAGTGCTCGAGCGCCGCGCGCTCGACGCGGTCGAGATCGCGGTCGAGATCCTGCCACTCGTTCTTCAGGTCGAAGCTCGCGATCACGTCGCGGAACGCACCGCGCAAGCCCTCGCCGGTGTCGTAGAACGCGCGGTGATCGAGCTCGTCGCCGACGAGGTACTCGGTCGAGATCGCCGGCCGCCAGAACAGGTACTCGTTGCGGTAGTACCTGCGGTGCAGCACGCGGCACGCGACCGAGTTGTAGAAGGTCTCCGCGCACTCGGGCTGGCGGTGCTCGTAGAGCAGCTGGAAGTACGCCTGCTTCACGTGCGGCCAGACCGTCTCCTCCACGCTCGCGAGCGGGAACTGCTCCGACACGACCGTGACCGCCTCGCGCACGCGCTGGTCGTACATCGAGATGCGCGCGCGGCTCGCCTCGCGCGCCGCGGTCCAGTCGGCGCGCTCGAAGCGTTCCTTCGCGCCGGCGCTGATCTCGCGGAAGAGCCGGTAGTGCTTGTCGAAGCCGCGCAGGATCTCGGCGGCGATGTTGTCGGCGAGCTCCATGGGCGGGGGATATAGGCGAAGGACCGCGCTCCTGCGAGATCCGCGTCCGCGCGCCGGGCTCAGGGCGTGGCGTCGTCGGGCGTGACGAGCGCTCGCTCGGCGGGCGCCGCTGCCGTGGATGGCGACGCGCACTGCGGCGGAACTTTTCCGCGACGGCGCGTGGTAACCTGGGCCGAGAGACGCGAACGGTGGAGACGCCGATGCTGACACCGCCCGCCGAAGACAAGCCCGTCAAACGCATCTTGGTGATCGAGGACGATCCCGTCGGGCGGGAGATGCTCAACGACTGCCTCACGGCGCGGGGCTACCAGGTCATGTGGGCCGGCAACGGGGCCGAGGGCGTCGAGCTCGCGAAGCTCGTGAGCCCGCACCTCGTCCTCTGCGACGTGCTCCTGCCGAAGAAGAGCGGCTTCGAGGTGTGCTTCGAGCTGAAGCGCCACGGCGCGCGAGTGCCCGTCGTGCTGATGAGCGCGATCCTCCAGGGCGCCGCCGAGCAGCGCTACGCCAAGCAGGACCTGAAGGCCGACGCGTACCTCGTGAAGCCCTTCAAGATGAGCACGATGCTCGCGCGCATCGAGCAGCTGCTCGCGGACTGACGCGGTGTCGCGGACGCGCCTCGCCGAGGCGATCGGGCTCCACGAGGTCTCGAGCGAGGCCTTCCGGCCCAAGCTGCTCGCCGGGATCTTCACTGGCTACGTGACCGCCGCGCTGCTGCTGGTCCTGGTGATCGTCGCGCGCGCGTTCGATGCGCTGCCGGGCGGCGACTGGCCGTTCGCGCTGGTCGCCATCAAGGCCGGGACGAACACGCTCGCGGCGATCTCCTGGCGCACGCGCAAGTGGGTGCTCGGCGTCGCGTCGCTGAACATCGCCGCCGACGTGCTCGTGATGACCGGCGCGATCTACTTCACCGGCGGCATCCTCTCGCCGCTGGTCGCGATCTATTTCGTCGAGATCGCAGTGATGGCGCTGCTCACGAACGTGGGCCTGACGATCACGACGGTCGTCGGGTGCGTCGCGATGTACTCGGCGATGGCGATCCTCGTGCACACGGGCGTGCTGGATGCGGTGCCTCCGCCCGTGAGCTCACCCTCGGAGGTGACGACCGCGATGGTCGCGACGATGCTCGCGTTCGTCGCGCTCGTGACGTTCGCACCGGGGATCTACGTGGCGATGATCGTCGAGCGGCTCCGGAACAGCGAGCGGAAGCTCGCGGCCCGTGCCGACGAGCTGCTCGAGGCGGGTCGCGCCAAGAGCGAGTTCACGGCGAACATCACGCACGAGCTGCGGACGCCGCTGCACGGCATCCTCGGGATGGGCGAGCTGCTCGAGGACGGCGTCTACGGGCCGATCAGCGCGAAGCAGACCGAGATCATCCGCACGATGCGCGGGAGCGCGACCGGGCTGCTCGAGCTGATCGACTCGCTGCTCGTCCTCGCGCGCGCAGAGGCGCTGCGGCTCGAGATCCGCGAGGCTCCCGTCGACGTCGCGGAGGTGGTCGCGTCGGTCGTCGCGACGGGCCGCATGCTGGTGGGCCGCCGCACGCTCGACGTCGCCGCGATCGTCGAGGACGGGCTTCCGATCGTTCACACCGATCGACAGAAGCTGGTGCAGATCCTGGTCAACCTGCTCGCGAACGCGATCAAGTTCACGCCCGACGAGGGCAGCGTGCGGATCGAAGCGGCCGCGGAAGACGGCGGCGTGCGCATCGCGGTGCGCGACACCGGGCGCGGCGTTCCGAAGGGCGAGCTCGCGCGCATCTTCGAGCCCTACTTCCAGGTCGACGGCTCGCCGGTGCGCGAGCATGGCGGCGCGGGGATCGGGCTCTCGGTCGTGCGCACCCTCGCCGATCGCCTCGGCCTCACGGTCGCCGTCGAGAGCGAGCTCGGCAGCGGCTGCACCTTCACGCTGACGATCCCGCGCGCGCCCACGACCGCGTGAGCGTCCGGCGTCATTCAGAGCTGCACGTCGACGGTCGGGCCGGGGGGCGGGACGAAGACGCCGCCGGTGTCGAGCGCGGTCGAATTGTCTCGGGATCATGGAGAGCACGTGATGCCTGGCCTCGGTCGAGCCCTTGGCCGGCGCGCTCCAGCGCACCGCGGGAGTCGATCGCGACGAAGGGGGCCCTCGGTGCACCCGTCCTCGTCACGATCTCTCGCGCGTCCGCGCGCTCCGCGCCGGCGCCCTTCGGGGCGCGCGCTCCTGCTGAGCTCAGCCGTCGCTCGGGATGCGGCGGACGAAGTCGCGCGCGCCCATGTTGTCGTGGCAGTCGGCGCAGAACGCGACTGCCGTCTCGGTGCCGTAGCCCTGCGGGCCGCTGGCGCCGTCGACGTAGAAGTACCAGCCGGCGGCGCCGGGATCGGCGAGCAGGCGCGCGTCGATGTACTGGTTCGCGCCGGTGGTCTTCACCGCGGCGGCGCCGACGGGGTACTCGCCGCTGCCGTCGCGCGCCTCCCACAGCGCGTCGTTGACGCAGATCGTGTTGGGGCCGTGCGGTCCGTCGGGGAGCGCCGGCTGCGGGGCGGCGTCGCAGTGCCACCCCTCGCCCTCGTACGCGCGAGTCGCGAGCCACGCCGACCACTGCGACGGATCCGACGGAAGCGCAGCGGCGCCAGGGCAGCCGGCGTCGGCCGGGCCCGGGCAGCCGGCGTCGGTCGCGCCCGGAC
>JALYRN010000646.1 GCA_030855295.1 Myxococcota bacterium
GCCCGGCGCAGCGGCGCGGCGCGGCGCCGGCGCGCGGCCGGCCCACGGTCGTCACCGATCCCGGCTTCTGATCCCGGCCGGATGCGTCGGCCCCTCGGACAGGGGCCGATCGTATCGTTCCTCAGCCGCCGATGCGTGCGTGGCACGCGTAGCAGGTCATCTCCGGCTCGCCGAGCTGCGTGCGCATCGTCGGCAGCACCTGATCGGTCATGAACGCCCACGCCTCCGGCTTGCGCGCGCGCGCCGCTTCCCACGCGGGCGTGCCCTCGGCGGGCAGCGACGGCAGATAGCGCGACGGCATCTCGTAGTCGCGCTCCTCGGCGTCGTCGCCGTGGCAGCTCGTGCACTCGAACGTCGAGTACTCCTCCGCGTCGTGCTCCCGGAAGAGCTCGGCGTGGATCGGCAGGACGTACGCGACCATGTACATCTCCTGGTCGGCCTCGCTCATCGACTCCCAGGGCTGCTCGGGGCCCTGGATCCCGAGCAGCTCACGCGCGCTGCCGGTGCCGTGATCGACGGTCGGCTCGTCCGACTCGAAGCCCTCCATGTCGAAGCCTTCGAGCTCGGCCTCGCTCTCCTGACCGCTCGATCCCTCACCCGAGCCCGATTCCGTCCCCGAACCTCCGCCGCAGGCGGCGAGCCCGAGCAACGACACGATCGCGACCAGACGAACGCGCATGACAAACTCCCTGTGAATCGACGCCCCTCATACACCCGCCCCGCCATCGGTGTCGAGACGTCGGGGCTCCCGCGGCGAGGGGTCGTGGTACAAACGATCCGATGTCGGCCTCCGGTTCGAACGGCCCGGGCCTCGGAACGGTCTTCGTCGTCTCGGCGATCACCTCGGCGCTCGTATCGGCGGGTGTCGTGCTCGCCATGGTCGAAGGCTTCCGGTTCGTTCCCGACGAAGAGGTCCCGGAGCTGACGGGCCTCACGATCGACGCCGCGCGCGGCATGCTCGACGCCCGCGGCCTGCGCCTCGTCGAGCGCGGCGAGCGCCACGATCCGGAGATCGACGAGGGCCTGATCGCATCGCAGGAGCCGGGCGCGCGCTCGGTCGTGCGCAGCGGCTCCGAGGTCACGGTGTTCGTCTCGCTCGGCCGCGATCGCATCGAGGTCCCCGATCTGACCGGCCTGGGCGCGCCGGCCGCGACCGCGCGCCTCGCGAACCTCGGGCTGCGCGCGACCACGCGCGAGGGCGGCGAAGGCGAGCCGGGCACGGTCGCGGCCACCACTCCGAGCGCCGGCACGCCCGTGGATCGCGACGCGGAGATCGCGCTCACGATCGTGCCCGAAGCGGATCCCACGATCGCCGTCCCCGATCTGACCGGCATCAGCTCGCGCACCGCGCGAGAGACGATCGTGCAGGCCGGGCTCGTCGTCGGACGAGTGAGCACCGGCTTCGACGCCGATCGCAGCCCCTACGTCGTGCTGCGCCAGACGCCGCCGCCCGGCACGCAGGTCGATCCCGGCACCGAGATCGAGCTGGTCGTCAACGAAGACTGACGCCACCGCGCCAGAGGACGCACGAGTGTCGACGCCAGCTGTCGTGATCCAGGTGTGGGGCCGAGACGGCGCGCTGCACGCTTCGGGGGATGCCCCTTCCGCTGAGCTGCGGTTCGAGTCGATCACGCGCGAGCATCTGCCGAGGGCGCTCGCCGGCGAGCGCTTCGAGGTTCCGCTCGCGATCGAAGGGCGACAGCTCGAGCTCCGGCTGACGCCGCTCCGGTCGCCGACCGGCGAGATCTGGGGGGCCGCGTCGGAGCTCGTCGACACCTCCGAGCGGGAAGAGCTCCGAGCGACGCTGTCGCATCGCCTCGCGCTCGAGAACTTGGTCGAGGGCCTCTCGTCGCACTTCGCGGGTCTGCCGATCGGCGCGATCGACGCCGGCGTCGATCATGCGCTCGCCGAGATCGGCCTCTTCGCGAAGGTCGATCGCGCCTACGTCTTCCGCTTCTCGAGCGACGGCGCGACCACCGTCAACACCCACGAGTGGTGCGCCGATGGCATCGAGCCGCAGATCGCAGATCCAGGAGCTCCAGTCGCTGTCGCTCGACGCGATCCCGTGGTGGACGCTGAAGCTGCGCCGCCGGGAGACGATCCACGTGCCGCGGGTGGCCGAGCTCCCCGACGAGGCGGCGGGCGAGCGCGAGATCCTCGAGGCCCAGCAAGTGCGCTCCGTGCTCGCGATGCCGATGATCCACGAGCACACCGTGATCGGGTTCCTCGGGTTCGACTCGGTCCGCGAGGAGAAGGCGTGGGCCGAGGACGACATCGCGCTCCTGCGCCTCGTCGGCGAGATGTTCGTCGGAGCGCTCGAGCGCTCGAGGATGCACGAGCTCGAGGAGGAGCTCGTCCACGCGCGCAGCCTGGAGAACGTCGCGCGACTCGCGGGTGGTGTCGCGCACGACTTCAACAACCTGCTCGCGATCATCCTGAACTGTGCGGCGCTGCTCCGGCGCAAGGTCGTCGATCCGGAGCCGTCGTCGCTGATCGACGACATCTTCGAGTCCGCGAAGCGGGCGTCCGAGCTGACGCGCCAGCTGCTCCAGGTCGCGCACCGCGACGTGACCGCGCCCGTCGTGCTCGACGTCAACGCCGTCATCCGCGCGCTCGAGCCGATCCTGCAGCGGACGATGGGCGAGCGCATCGAGATCGAGGTCGACCTCGCGCCCGACCCCACGCTCGTCCGCGTGGGGCTGCCGCAGCTCGAGCAGGTTCTCGTCAACCTCGCGCTCAACGCGCGCGATGCGATGCGCGACGGCGGCACGCTCGCGATCCGCACCGCCGCGGTGGACATCGACGATCGCCAGGCCCTTCGCTTCATCGACGTGTCGCCCGGGCGACACGTGCTGCTCACGGTGCGTGACGACGGCGCCGGCATGGATCCCGGCGTGGCCTCGCGCGCGTTCGAGCCCTTCTTCACGACCAAGGGCGGAGCGGGGACCGGCCTCGGCCTCGCGACTGTCTACGGCATGGTGAAGCAAGCGGGAGGGCACGTCGCGCTCGAGTCCGAGCCGGGCAACGGCACGACCGCGAAGATCTATCTGCCCGCTGCGCCGGGCGCCGCCCCGATCGTCGCCGCCCGCGTCACGCGGGACGAGGAGACGCCCGACGGCCGCGGCGAGCTGGTCCTGGTCGTCGAGGACTCGCCGAAGCTGCGCGCGCTCGTTCGCACCGTCTTGATCGAGCGCGGCTATCTCGTGCTCGAGGCCTCGGACCCGACCGATGCGCTGCGCGTCCTGGGCGAGCGGGAGGGCGAGGTCACGTTGCTCCTGACGGACGTGATCCTCCCGCAGATGTCGGGACGAGAGCTCGCGATGCGCGCGCGCGAGCGCCACGGGATCGCGCGCGTGCTCTACATGTCCGGCTACGACGACGACGTCGTGGCGCACCACGGGGTCCTCGAGGACGGCGTGCACTTCCTCGCGAAGCCGTTCCTCGAGGCGGACCTCCTGCGCGAAGTCCGCCGCGCGATCGACGACGCCGGCGATGGATCCTGATCGGCTCGACGCGATCGGGAGCTCTCACCCCTCGCGGTCGACCATCGGGTAGAGCTCGTTGTCCTCGCGCGCGATCCGGTTCGACAGCGCGCCGAGGATGCCTCGCGTCTCGGTCACGAACGCGGCGGCGTCGTTCTGGATGTTGAGGCGATCTCGCCAGCGCTCGATGTACGCGCCGAACACCTGACAGATGCTCCCCATATCCGTCATGTACTTCGTGGCGAGCGCGCGCACCCGCTCGTTCGAGTGTCGCTGGAGCCGCGGGTAGAGCCCCTTGTCCTCCATCGCGAGGTGAATGGTCAGCTTTCCGGAGAGCACCGAGAGCAGCCCCGCCATCATGCTGGCGTCCTTCGTGAGCTCGACCGCGTCGAGCCGATCGGAGATCTCCGCCGCGACCTCCAGAAGCTCGAGATGCTGTCGCCGAAACACTGCCGTTCGCGTCATGCTCCCCCCTCGTCGTCGGCTCCGACTACAGCGGCGACGCTGCGGTTGCGAGCCGTTCCGTCATAGTCGCCGACGAACGCTCTGCGAGTCAGGCCGAGATCGGTACGCGAGCGAGAGGATCCATCGCGTCCCGGCAGCTCTCGACCATCCGCTCCGATCACCATACGAGCACATGATGTTCTCGAGCGTGAGCGCATGCGTGTCGTCAGGGTGCAGACCTGAAACTGACGTTCATTCGTGGCGTCGACTCGGCTTGTTCGCTTGCTTCGGCGTGAGCTCGAGGACGTTCGCGAGCACGTGAACCTCGCGCTGGTACGTCGCTGCGACGAGGGCCCACGCGAGGTCGAAGCGCTCGCTCTGATCCCATCCGCGCATCGTCAGGATCGCCTGCGCGCCTCGGCTTCCCCACCTCATGCCGCTCAGCTTCAACCGCTGCGCGACGAGCGTCTTGCACGACGCCTCGACCAGACCACTGCCGATCGGAAGGCCTTCGCTGCGCCACTTTGCGT
>JALYRN010000647.1 GCA_030855295.1 Myxococcota bacterium
GGCTCGCCCCGGAGCCCGGGGAGCGCGTCGAGATCGACGTTCTTCGAGACCAGGGCCTCGCGCAGCAGCTCGGCGAGCTCGGCGGCGCCGCGCACCGGACCGACGGTCACCCGCAGCCCGGGCCGGAACGACAGCGCGAGACGTCCTTGGCCGCGCGCCTCGACGCCGGCGATGCGATCGAGCGGGATCGAGGTGCGACCCGCCGGGCCGAGCCGCAGCACGAGGCGCGTCGGCGTCAGCGAGAAGCGATCGCGGGTCGTCAGCACCGCGGCTGCGATCGCCGCGCCGAGCATGCCGAGGATCCAGTGCATCGGGTCGATCGACGCGCCCCTCGTCGACGCGAGCGTCGCGAGCACGAGCGCCATCGCGACGACGGCCGACACCAGCGCGCCGCCGGACCCGCGCGCGCCCGCCGCGCCGTTCGAGTCCCACACGATGCGCTCACGGTGGCGGCTCACCATCGGCTCCTCTCCCGATTCTCGTCCTGACGCGAGCGACGGACGCGAGACCGCCCAGGCCCCACGAGGAAGCCCGGGCGGCACGCTGACCGAGGGTCGGTCACGCGGTGTGCGGTCCTCGCGTCCGGCCGGCGAGGCCCATCAGGAACAGGACCAGCAGCGAGCCGAGGATGGCGCCGATGAAGCCCGCCGCGTTCAGGGCGAGGATCTCACCGCCGGCGATCAGGTTGCCGACGATGCCGCCGACGAACGCGCCCACCACGCCGAGGATCGTCGTCATGACGAGACCCATCGACTGCTTGCCGGGCATGATCGCGCGAGCGATCAGACCGACCACTAGACCGAAGACGATCCACGCGAGAATGGTCATAATCATAGGTATCTCTTCCGTTCGCTCCGTCACGCGGAGCTGTTGCTCGAGTCCACGGCCCCGACGCCATTGCCGGTGCCTGACCCTTCCCAAAGCAACAGGCTGGCCGTCGCGGTGATCGCGGCGGGCCGCCCCGATCCGAGGCCCTCGTCACACGACGCTGCGGTACGGATCCCGTCCCACGCCAGCGATCGGCGCACACGCCCCCGGGGATCGCGGGCGTGTGGCGGGGCGGTACGAGGGCGTCACGCCACGCCCGCGGAGCGATGTCGCACGCAGGGCGCACACCGACGCGGACCTACTGCTCTCTCGCGCGCGCGGGTGGCTTCGATCGGTACACGGTACAAACGAAGAGAGCGCTGAATCATTTCGATTCAGCGCTCTCACCGTGAGGCCGAAGCCTCCACTCCCCGCCGGAGTCAATCCGTCGGAGCTCTCACTTCGTGATGATCAGTAGCGGCGACCGCCGCCACCACCGCCACCACCGCCGCCGCCGCGACGTCCGCCGCCGCCGCCGCCGCCGCCGCCGCCCTGACGCTCCTCGGCCTCATCGACCTTGAGAGCACGACCGTCGAGGGTCTTGCCGTTCATCTCGGCGATCGCCTTCGCGGCGGCCTCCGGGGTGCCCATCGTCACGAAGCCGAAGCCGCGCGACTGTCCCGTCTCGCGATCCGAGACGACGTGCACGTCGGTGACATCGCCGAAAGGCGAGAACGCCTCGCGGAGAGACTCCGTATCGGCCTGGAAGGAGAGGTTTCCAACGTAGAGACGATTGCCCATGATCTGTACTCGATTCGTAGCTGCGGCTCACTGTGTAGACGCCTTCCTTCCGATGAGCCGAGAGATCGGAAGGGGGCCACGGAAGAGCTATCTTCCGCGCCCAACCGCGTCCCGCCATGCTGCACCGAGGTCCACGATCCGAGAATCGAGGGGCATCGTCGCCGTATCGGTGAAACGCGAGTGAGGCGGCGAGTATGGATCATCTGGGCTGCCGCGGCCAATCCCCGTGTGCTCAGGGCTCCGATCCTCCGTTCTGGCAGGCAAATTGAAGCACGAGCGGGCCCGCGCGCGCCCTGAACGCCCCGCGCGAGGACCGCAACACTTCCGCCGCCACTCGCGCAGACGGCTGCGCCTCCAGGGGGTCTCCATGCGGAATGCGTTCGTCGCGTCCGCGCTCGTCCAGAGCGCGGCGATCGGGGTCGTGTGTCTCTCGCTCGCGGCGTGCGAAGGGCTGCCGTCGGCGGCCGACGGCGCGGTGATCACATTGCCCGATGGCGCGCTGCCAGGGGACGGCGGCGTCGGTGATCGCGATGCAGGCGCGCTGCCCGGCGATGACGCGAGCGTCGCGCCCGACGGCGGCGCGCCCCAGCCCTGCGGTGCCGACTGGGACTGCGAGGACTGGGACGCGTGCACCACCGACGCGTGCGCGGCGGGCCACTGCGCGTTCACCGCGATCGCCGACTGCGCGGGGTGCCGCTCCGACGCCGAGTGCGACGACGGCGTGCCTTCCACCGCGGACTTCTGCGACACGTTCACCCGCGCCTGCTCGCACCTGCCGACCGGCACCTGCAGCTCGCCCGCGGACTGCGACGACGGCAACGCGTGCACCGACGACCAGTGCAGCCCCGGCACCGGCTTCTGCGCGTGGGGCTCGGTGCCGGACTGCTGCTTCCGCGCGACCGACTGCGACGATCGCGACGCCTGCACCGCCGACGCCTGCGGCGCCGATCACGCGTGCGTCCACACCGCGGTCCCGGGCTGCAGCAGCGCGTGTGATCGCGACGGCGACGGTCACACCGGCGCGTCGTGCTGGCCCCGAGGCGACGACTGCGACGACACGAATTCCGCGGTGCACCCGGGCGCGACGGAGATCTGCGACAACGGCGTCGACGACGACTGCGACCGTCTCCGCGACGCGGTCGACGAGACCTGCGCGGCGACGAACACCACGTGCGCGACGGCGATCCCGCTCACCGGCACCACGACCACGACCGGCTCGGTGATCTCGACCGGCGGCGGCTCGTCGAGCACCTGCGGCGCGCCCGCGCTGTGGACGCTCGCGCTCACCGAGACCAGCGACGTGACGGTCACGGTGCGCATCCACGAATTCTCACCCGAGCCGCCGATCTGCTTCGGCTGCCCGACGCCCGAGCCGCCGATGGAGATCTGGTACAACGTGTTCGTCGAGCGCACGTGCGGCGATGCGACCACCGACCTCGGCGGCGAGGGTGGCGGCTGCTTCACGTGGAGCCCCGGCGGCGGCGGATTCGGCGGCTCGCGCGAGCGGACGCGGACGCTGCGACGCGTGGGCGCCGGCAGCTACGCGATCGACGTGCGCGCCGAGGAGTGGGCGGGCTGGATGACGCGGGCGATCGGGTTCGATCTCGAGGTGACGGTCGTGCCGTCGCCGGCGCCCGAGTGCGCGAGCGCGGTCGCGCTGACCGAGGGCGTCGAGGTCGCGGGCTCGACCGAGTCGCGCGCCGATGCGTTCGGTCTGGACTGCCGCGGCGCGGCGGTGGCATCGCCCGAGGTGGTGCACGCGCTGACGCTGACGGAGCGTCGCCGCGTGCGCATGCTCGCGACCGCCGAGCCTCCGGCGGGGAGCACGTACGTGCCGGCGCTGCGCCTCGGCCTCCTGGCGGCGTGCGATCCCGACGTGCCGCGCGCGGCCTGCGTCGATGGACAGACGGGCACCGTCGAGTGCGCGATGGCGACCTCGCTCGAGCGCATCCTCGAGCCGGGGCGGCACCTCTTCACGGTCGAGCGCACCGACAGGTCGTGGGCGGCGTACCGCGTCGCGTACACCACCGAGGCGGTCGGTGCGGCGTGCGCGGGCGCGCCGCTGATCACCACGTCGGGCTCGACCTCGGGCACCACGGTCGGCGCGGCCGAGACGTTCCGGTGGAACGACGTCGGCTGCGGCTCCGGCGCGGGGCCCGATCGCGTGTACGCGCTCGACGTGACCGAGCGCAGCCGCGTCGTGCTCGATCTGCTCGCGAGCTACTCCGGCGCGCTGCTGCGCGTGGTCGCGGGCTGCGGTGAGCGCACCGTCGCGGGCTCGCGCACCTCGACGCGGATCGACACCACGCTCGAGCCCGGGCGCTACGAGATCGTGGTCGGTGGCGCGACCGCCGCGAGCGTCGGGAGCTTCGTGCTGAACCACACGACGATCCCCGCGCCCGCGATGTAGTCGGCTCGGGCGAGCACTCCCGTCGACGTCAGTCCCCGTACGCGGCGACCTGCGCGTCGAAGCGGTGATCGAACGGGAAGGGCGCGGTCGGCGGGCGCGGCACCCTCCACTGCGGGATCGCGCGCGTGAGGCACTCCGCGAGCTGCGGGAAGAGATGCCCGCTCGGCAGCGCCGCGCGCGTGATGCGTCCGTCGGCCGCGATCGTCATCTCGACGAGCACGCGGCCTTCGGGCGACTCGAGCGCGCGGCGCGAGCGCTGGACGCACGCGTGCACGACGGGCTGGTGCGACTCGAGCGCGCGCACCACCGACTCACGATACGCCGCCGTCGCAGGATCGACGGTCGGCGCCGTGGCGGCCTGGCGGAACGCGAGGTCGAGCACCAGCGTGGTGTCGGCGCGGCGCGACGGAAAGCGCAGCGATCCGAGCGCACGCT
>JALYRN010000648.1 GCA_030855295.1 Myxococcota bacterium
CGGCCACGGTGATCGCGTGCGTGCTGCTCGGGGGCTGCGATCCCGCCGTCGGCGAGCCCGACGCGGGACGAGCGCCGGTCGACGCGCCGCCGCCCCGGTGCGAGCTCGAGATCGAGCCCGAGGCGCGGCCCGCCGAGCCGGCGCCGCACACGCCGCGCTGGGCGTTCGAGCCGTGGATCAGCAAGGACATCTCGGATCGCGAGGACACCTTCGCGTTCGTCGCGGGCTTCCGCGAGCGCGACATCCCGGTGGGCGCGATCGTGCTCGATTCGCCGTGGGACACGCAGTACACGACGTTCCGCCCGAGCGAGTCGCGCTATCCCGACTTCGCGCAGATGGTCGAGGCGCTGCACGCGGACGGCGTGCGCGTGGTGCTGTGGACGACGGCGTTCGTGAACCAGCGCTCGTTCGATCTCGAGCCGGGCGGAGACGTGTACCGCGGGCCCGCGCCGAACTTCGCGGAGGGGCTCGCGTGCGGGTTCTTCGTCAACGACGGCGCGACCTACGACTGGTGGAAGGGGAACGGCGGGAGCATCGACTTCTTCGACGGCCGCGCGCGCGCGTGGTGGCACCGGCAGCAGGACCTGCTGCTGGACGCCGGCGTCGACGGCTGGAAGCTCGACTTCGGCGACAGCTACCTCGAGGCGGACGCGACGCTGGCGACCGAGGAGGGCGAGGTCCCGCACCAGCAGTATGCAGAGGAGTACTACCGAGACTTCCTCGCGTACGGCGTGGCGCGCGCGGGGCGCGACTTCACGACGATGGTTCGCGCGTGGGACGAGAGCTACGACCGTCGCGGTCGCTTCCACGCGCGGCGCGAGCACGCGCCGGTCGTGTGGATGGGCGACAACACGCGCGACTGGCGGGGGCTGATCGACGTGCTCGATCACACGTTCCGCTCGGCGCAGGCAGGCTACGTCGTGCTCGGCAGCGACGTCGGCGGCTACCTCGATCGCGACGACCTGATGCTGACGACGGTGATCCCGTTCGACGTCGAGAACTTCCAGCGCTGGACGGCGCTGAGCGGGATGATGCCGTTCATGCAGCTGCACGGGCGCGGCAACCTCGCGCCGTGGACGGTGCCGGGCACGAGCGCGGAGCAGGACGAGACGGTCGCGGTGTGGCGCTACTGGGCGACGCTGCACTCGGCGATGGTCCCGTACTGGTACTCGATCGCCGAGGAGGCGCACGCGAGCGGCACCGCGATCGTGCATCCGGTCGGCGCGACCGAGAGCGAGTGGGCGGACGACTGGCGCTACGTCGTCGGCGATGCGTTCCTGGTCGCGCCGATGATCGAGAGCGGCGACGCGCGCGACGTCGCGCTGCCGGCGGGCGCGCGCTGGTACGACTGGTGGGATCGCGGCGGTGACGCGCTCGAGGGCGGCACGACGCTCGCCGGCTACGAGGTGAGCGAGCGCGTGCGCATCCCGGTGTTCGTGCGCGAGGGCGCGATCGTGCCGATGCACGTGCGGAACGACGTGAACGGGCTCGGCACCGAGGCGAGCGCGGGGATGCTGACCGTCCTGGTGTGGCCCGCGAGTGACCCGCACTCGCTGCGGCTGCGCGAGGAGAGCGACGACGCGATCACGACGATCGCGGCGCAGCGCGGAGAGGCGAGCACGACGATCACCTTCGCGCCGGCGCGCGCGTCGACGATCGTGCGGGTGCGCGCCGAGAGCGCGCCGACCGAGGTGCTCGCGGATGGCGCGGCGGTCGATGCCGTGGCCGATCGCGCAGCGCTCGACGCCAGCGAGCGCGGTCACTGGTACGACGCCGCGGAGCGCGCGCTGTGGATCCGCAGCGCCGCTGCGATCGGTTCGCTCGAGATCCGCTGACCAGAAAAGGAAAGAGCCGTCGCGCGGTCTTCCCGCACGACGGCTCTCTCGGGTCGGGCTCGATCAGCTCAGCGGACGAGCACCGCGCCGAACGCGCGGATGTTGCGATCTGACGGCGACGCCGAGCAGAACGCGCTGTTGCCGGTGCTGTTGCCGGGGTCCATGCCGCACGCGTCCCCCGACGTACCGATGCCGATGCGCGAGTCGGGCGAGAAGCAGTCGCCCTCCTGGTTGCCGATGATGCCGATCCTGGCGCGCGCCCAGACGGGGCTCGTCGAGTCGGTGGGATGCGTCACGTTGAAGCCCTCGCGGTTGCAACTGGGCTGGAGGGCGCCGCCTCCGGGCACGATGCCCATCCACGTCGCGCGACCGATGGTGGAAGCGCGGTACGTGCCGGGCGCGATCACCGACGAGAGGCTCGGGGCCGTCGTCGCGACGGTCGCGTAGGTCAGTGCGGTCGGCGACGCGATCGGCGCCATGCCGACGCGCACCTCGGTGAACGGCACCGAGAAGTAGCTCTGGAGGAGCGCCTCGGTTCCGTCGAGGTTCGGAGCGCCGGGGTTCAGCGTCGAGGTGCCGGTCCAGATCGGCGCGGCGTACGAGAACGTCGGGTTGTTGCCGTTGGCCTTGAGCACCAGCGTCCAGCCACCGCCGGCCGTCGTCATGTCGCAGTAGGCCTGGTAGGTCGCGCCCGCGGCGGTGCGCAGGGGATAGACGCCGGTGATGCCGGCGGCGCTGGCGTTCGAGACCGAGCCCGCGGCGAGGGTCTCACGGCAGCTCGGCTGCGGTGCGGGGCTCGCGTCGTTGGTCGAGCAGACGACGTAGCCGCCGATCGACATCGCGTTGTTGCCGTCGTTCCAGTGCCCGTAGTCGCACGCGCCCTCGTTGCCGGCGGTGAGATAGAGCGCCTGAGCCGTGTTGTTGTCGCCGTTCGGCTCGAAGCCGAGGCAGCCTGCGTTGTTCGAGTTGCTCACCCAAAACGAGCAGGACGCGCCGCGGCAGCGACCGCTCCAGTTCTCCAGGCCGGTCGCGCCGTTGAAGTCCGGGAACACGTTGACGAGGTTCGGCGGCGTGCCGCCGTTGTACGCGCGGATCGCCTGCGCATGCGCGCGCGTGCGGGGGACGATCACTTCCATGCCGCGGGCGGCGCAGAACGACCGGTAGACGTCCTGGTTGCTGCCGAGCGACGCGTCGTTGTAGCGGACCATCGTGTAGCCGATGCCGCCGTCGGAGGTCATGTCGCAGTGGACCGGGCGCGGGCCGCCGGTGCCGGTGTCGATCGTGTACGTGCCGCTCGTCGCCGCGGGCTGCGCCGCCTTGATCAGACGGCAAGACGCGAGGTACGAGCAGCTCGTGCCGTCGCCGGTCGAGCCGGCCGGGCACGCGCAGGTGAACGAGCCTGCCGTGTTGGTGCAGGTCGCGAGCGGGTCGCAGTCGTCGGTGCCCGCCGTGCACTCGTTCACGTCCGTGCACGTCACGCCGTCGCCCGAGTAGCCCGCGTCGCACGTGCACGTGAACGAGCCCGTGGTGTTGGCGCACGCCGCGTTCGCCGAGCAGTCGTCGGTGCCCGCGGTGCACTCGTCGACGTCCGTGCACGTGACGCCGTCACCCGAGTAGCCGGCGACGCACGCGCACATGAACGAGCCCGTGGTGTTGGTGCACGCCGCGTTCGCC
The DNA here is from genome assembly GCA_030855295.1 of Myxococcota bacterium. Lineage (GTDB taxonomy): Bacteria > Myxococcota_A > Polyangia > Polyangiales > Sandaracinaceae > Sandaracinus. The sequence goes on from JALYRN010000648.1 coordinate 3,510, forward strand.
GAGCAGTTGTCCGTGCCCGACGTGCACTCGTTCACGTCACTGCACGTGACGCCGTCGCCCGAGTAGCCGGCGACGCACGCGCACATGAACGAGCCCGTGGTGTTCGTGCACGCCGCGTTCGCCGAGCAGTTGTCCGTGCCCGACGCGCACTCGTTCACGTCACCGCAGGTGACGCCGTCGCCCGAGTAGCCGCTGTTGCACGCGCAGGTGAACGAGCCGGTCGTGTTGCTGCACGCCGCGTTCGCCGAGCAGTTGTCGGTGCCCGACGTGCACTCGTTCACGTCACCGCAGGTGACGCCGTCGCCCGAGTAGCCGGTGTTGCACGCGCAGGTGAACGAGCCCGTCGTGTTCGTGCACGCCGCGTTCGCCGAGCAGTTGTCGGTGCCCGACGTGCACTCGTTCACGTCACTGCAGGTCACGCCGTCGCCCGAGTAGCCGCTGTTGCACGCGCACGTGAACGCGCCCGTCGTGTTCGTGCACGCCGCGTTCGCCGAGCAGTTGTCGGTGCCCGACGTGCACTCGTTCACGTCCCTGCAGGTCACGCCGTCGCCCGAGTAGCCGCTGTTGCACGCGCACGTGAACGCGCCGGTCGTGTTCGTGCACGCCGCGTTCGCCGAGCAGTTGTCGGTGCCCGACGTGCACTCGTTCACGTCACCGCAGGTGACGCCGTCGCCCGAGTAGCCGGTGTTGCACGCGCAGGTGAACGAGCCGGTCGTGTTGGTGCACGCCGCGTTCGCCGAGCAGTTGTCGCTGTCGAGCGCGCACTCGTCGACGTCGCCGCAGGTGACGCCGTCGCCCGTGTAACCCGTGTCGCACGCGCAGGTGAACGAGCCGGTCGTGTTGGTGCACGCCGCGTTCGCCGAGCAGTTGTCGCTGTCGAGCGCGCACTCGTCGACGTCGCCGCAGGTGACGCCGTCGCCCGTGTAACCCGTGTCGCAC
>JALYRN010000649.1 GCA_030855295.1 Myxococcota bacterium
GTTCTACAACACGACTCGGCGCCACTCGCATCTCGGCTACGTCAGTCCCATCGAGTTCGAATTGAAGAGTCAAGTCGCAGCGGCTGCTGCATAGTCAGACTGTCCGCGGAACGGGGGGAACTTCAGTGCTCTCGTATGGCGATCGACTCGCCATCTCGCCCGGCGTCGCATCTGCGAGGTGGGGCACCTCGATTTCCGTCTCGCACCCCGCAGCGGGTCGAAGCTCGGCCCCGAGGAGGCCGTAGAGGATCCGCGGCCCGACATGCACCGCGACCTCGACGCTCACGCGGGCTCGCACGATCTCGAGATCACCTGCGGTGAACCGACGCCGCTCGACGAGCGGGGCGTCGTAGCGACACGCGGCGACGTCCTCGTCGATCCAGACGTTCGCCTCCGCATGGGGAGAGATCACGAGGTGCCGCATCGTCTGGCTCTCGTGCTGTCCGGCGATCAGCGTCCGACGAGCTCACCGCACGAAGTCGTCGACTGCGATCACGAGGCCTTCGAGTGACGCGATCGTGATCGTGTCGCCGCGCCGGTGGGGCGTGATGCGCGCGTAGCGGCCGTTGGTCGGCTCGGTGTGGACCTCGACCAGTCGGCCCGCGACGTCGACGACCCAGTACTCGCCGACGCCGCTCTCCGCGTAGAGGCGCGCCTTCGCGCCGCGGTCGACGCTCAGCGAGGAGACCGCGACCTCCACCACGAGGAATGCTTCGCTCGGGTGCGCGTCGTCGTAGTCGCGACGCGGTACGACCGCGAGGTCGGGCTCGGGCTCGGAGTCGCCGCTCGCGGCGAACGCGCTCTGGATGCGCACCTTCGTGTGCGGCGGAGCGCTGCGGACGAGGAGCTCCGTGAGTCGATCGAGCGTCGCGTCGTGAGGAGGACCGTGCGGGGTCATTCGGACGATCACTCCGTAGAGCAGCTCGACGCGCCCGCCGTCGAACACGCCGGCCTCGACCATGCGCTCGTACTCGTTGCGGAGGATCGCACGACGCAGTTCCTCGATCGGCTCGGGCGGCGACTGCACCGAAGGAATCCTAGCACGCACGATCGCAGCGACTCGATCGGGGTTGGCGCGCAGCGATCAGTCCGCAGGCATTCGTGCGGTCGGGTTGATCGTGGAGGTCCCCATGATCGAGGCTTGCCGAGGACGTGGCGCGCGTGGCTCCGTACGTGGGCGGGCGCGACCCCCGAGCGAGCGGAGCTGGCGGGGCGTGCGGTCCGAGGCCGAGCTCGCAGAGAACGCGGGCCGCGTCGGCCGGCTCGGGTTGCGATCTGGATCAGTCGCATGCGGCCGCCACAGCTCGAACAGACGCTCACCTCGATCCGGAACACCCTGCGCAAGAGCCAAGCCCGTGGGTGCCGCGATGGCTGGAGACGGGCGACGCCGAGCCTCCATCGGCTCGAGGCTCCGCCATCGTCGCGCGCGCTGCCCGTTGGCTCCGCTGCCCGCATCCTCGGGGCGACGACCGCTTTCGCCGCCACATCCCCGAGCGACGAAAGTCCGTGCGCGGAGCGTGCCTCGTCAGGCCTCGATGCGGGTCTCGCTGCCGGCGCTCGCGCCGGCGGCGCGGCGGCGGAAGACGAGCTCTCCGTTGGCGCCGCGGTCGACGATGATCGTGTCGCCGGGCTCGAAGCGGCCGGCGAGGATGTCTTCCGCCAGCCGGTTCTCGAGGTGGCGCTGGATCGCGCGCTTGAGGGGGCGCGCTCCGAACACCGGGTCGTAGCCGACCTCGCCGAGGTGATCCTTCGCGGCGTCGGTGATCTCGATCGCGAGATCGCGATCGCCGAGCCGCTGCGCGAAGCGGCGCAGCTGGATCTCGACGATGTCGCGGATCTGCTCGCGGCCGAGCTTCTTGAACACGACGATCTCATCGAGACGGTTGAGGAACTCCGGGCGGAACTGGGCCCGCACGTCGTCCATCACCGAGCGCTCGATCGCCCCGTCGTCCTCGAGCGAGAGCGTGTGGGTCGAGCCGACATTGCTGGTCAGCACGATCACGGTGTTGCGGAAGTCGACCGTGCGGCCCTGGCCGTCGGTGAGGCGACCGTCGTCGAGCACCTGCAAGAGCACGTTCCACACGTCGGGGTGCGCCTTCTCGATCTCGTCGAAGAGCAGCACGGAGTAGGGCCGCCGACGCACCGGCTCGGTGAGCTGGCCGCCCTCCTCGTAGCCGACGTAGCCGGGAGGCGCGCCGATCAGCCGCGAGACCGCGTGCTTCTCCATGTACTCGCTCATGTCGATGCGCACGATCGCGCGCTCGTCGTCGAACAAGAACTCGGCGAGCGCGCGCGCCAGCTCGGTCTTGCCGACGCCGGTCGGACCGAGGAAGAGGAAGCTGCCGATCGGCCGGTGGGGATCGCCGAGCCCGGCGCGCGAGCGGCGCACCGCGTTGCCGACCGCGACCAGCGCCTGCTGCTGGCCGACCACGCGCTGGCGCAGCTTGCTCTCCATCTCGAGGAGCTTCGCGCGCTCGCTCTCGAGCATCTTGGAGACCGGCACGCCGGTCCACTTCGACACGACGGCGGCGATGTCCTCTTCGGTCACTTCCTCGTTCAGGAAGCTGCTCTCGCGCTGCACCTCGGCGAGCTTCGCCTGCGCCTCGCGCACGCGCTTCTCGGCGTCGGGGATGTCGCCGTGCTGGATGCGCGCCGCCGCCTCGTAGTCGCGGGTGCGCTGGGCGCGCTCGAGGTCGACCTTGAGGTCCTCGGTCTCCTGCTTGGCGCCGCGGATCTCCTCGATCAGCTCCTTCTCGCGCAGCCACTGGCCGCGCATCGCGCTCTTCTTCTCGTTGAGCTCCGCCAGCTCGCTGTCGAGCTCGCCGAGGCGCTTCTTCGAGGCGGGATCGCTCTCCTTCTTGAGCGCCTGCTTCTCGACCTCGAGGTGCACGAGCTTGCGCTCGACCTGGTCGATCTCCGCGGGCATCGACTCGATCTCCATCTTGAGCTTCGAGGCGGCCTCGTCGACGAGATCGATCGCCTTGTCGGGCAGGAAGCGATCGGTGATGTAGCGATCGGAGAGCGTCGCGGCGGCGACGATCGCGGCGTCCTGGATGCGGATGCCGTGGTGGACCTCGTACTTCTCCTTGAGGCCGCGGAGGATACCGATCGTGTCGGCGACGCTCGGCTGGCCGACGAAGACCGGCTGGAAGCGGCGCGCGAGGGCGGCGTCCTTCTCGATGTGCTTTCGGAACTCGTCGAGCGTGGTCGCGCCGATGCAGCGCAGCTCGCCGCGCGCGAGCGCGGGCTTGAGCATGTTCGATGCGTCCATCGCGCCCTCGGCCGCGCCCGCGCCGACGAGGGTGTGCAGCTCGTCGATGAAGAGGATCACCTGCCCTGCCGCGCTCTCGATCTCCTTGATCACCGCCTTGAGCCGATCCTCGAACTCGCCTCGGTACTTCGAGCCCGCGACCATCGAGCCGAGATCGAGCGCGAGCAGGCGCTTCTCCTTGAGCGACTCGGGCACGTCGCCCTGCACGATGCGGTGCGCGATGCCCTCGACGATCGCGGTCTTGCCGACGCCGGGCTCGCCGATCAGCACCGGGTTGTTCTTGGTGCGGCGCGAGAGCACCTGGATCACGCGACGGATCTCCTCGTCGCGCCCGATCACGGGATCGATCTTGCCGCCGCGCGCCGCCTGCGTGAGGTCGCGCGTGTACTTCTCGAGCGCCTGGTACTTCCCCTCGGGCTCGGGATCGGTGACGCGCTGGCTGCCGCGCACCTCGCTGACCGCGGCGAGCACCGCGTCTCGCGTGAGGCCGCGCTGCGCGAAGAGCTTCGCGAGGTCGTCGCCGCGCTGCTTGGTGATCGCGATCAGGACGTGCTCGGCGCTGGTGTACTCGTCCTTGAGCGCCTCGGTCTCGGCCCACGCGTCGGTCAGGATCTGCCGGGTGCGGCGGGAGAGCGACGGCTCGGCGCCGCCCTTCACCTTCGGCATCGACGCGAGCCGCTCGCGCAGCGCGGTCGCCATCGTGCGCGGATCGACGCCGGCCTTCTGCATCACGGGCGCCGCGACGCCGCCGTCCTGCGCGAGCAGCGCGAGCACGACGTGCTCGGGATAGAGCTCGGGGTTGCCCATCTCGGCCGCGATCTGCTGCGCAGCGGCGAGCGCTTCCCGGGTCTTGGTGGTCAGTCGGTCGAGTCGCATGGGCTTCTCCATCCGCGGTATGCGCAACATCCGCGCCAGCGAGAGGCCAAGCTAAACACGGCCTGCGGGTGGTCAACCGCCGCGACGGAAAACGACGAGCCCCGCGTCGCACCTCGAGAGAGGGCGCCACGGGGCTCGGCGTGCGTGTGCGCTGCGGCCTCAGGCCGAGCGCTGCGACCGGCTCACCTCGCGCGACGGCGACGCGCGAGCACCGCGGCGAGCGCCAGGCCGGCGAGCGCCATCGGTGCGTACGGGGCGCGGCGCTCGGTGCCGCCAGGGACGCTGCAGCTGCAGCC
>JALYRN010000072.1 GCA_030855295.1 Myxococcota bacterium
ACTCCGTGCCGCCGCCGCGCGCGCTCTCGCAGCGCCCGCGCGCCGGCGCGCTGTCGATCCGCGGCGCCGAGCTGGGCTCCATCGATCCGCGCTTCGAGAAGTGGCGCAAGCGCTATCCCGCCATGGCCGGATCGTCGACCGCGATCGCAGGCCTGATGTCGGTGCTCGACAAGGTCTCGAGCTCCGACGCCATCGTCCTGATCCGCGGCGAGAGCGGCACCGGCAAGGAGCTGGTCGCCGAGGCGATCCACGAGAACTCGGCGCGCGCGGGCCGCACGATCGTGAAGGTCAACTGCGCGGCGCTGGTCGAGACGCTGCTGCTGAGCGAGCTGTTCGGGCACGAGAAGGGCTCGTTCACCGGCGCGCAGGCGCGCAAGAAGGGTCGCTTCGAGCTCGCCGACGGCGGGACGATCTTCCTCGACGAGATCGGCGACATCTCGCCCAAGACGCAGGTCGCGCTGCTGCGCGTGCTGCAGGAGCGCGAGTTCGAGCGCGTCGGCGGCACGCAGCCGATCCGCGTCGACGTGCGCATCGTCGCGGCGACCCACCGCGATCTCGAGAAGATGGTGCGCGAGGGCAGCTTCCGCGAGGACCTCTACTACCGCCTGCGCGGCGTCACGATCGAGATGCCCGCGCTCCGCAAGCGCCTCGAGGATCTGCCGGAGCTCTGCGTGCGCCTGCTGCAGCGGATCGCCGAGGAGCGCGGCGAGCCGCTCAAGACGATGTCGCCTGCGGCGATCGACGTGCTCGCGTCGCATCGCTGGCCGGGCAACGTGCGCGAGCTCGAGAACGTGCTGCGCTCGGCGACGCTCTTCGCGGACAGCGACGAGCTGGTGCCCGCGGACTTCGCGGCGTTCGCGGAGACGTTCATCTCCCCGGAGCCCGAGCTCGCGTCGCCCGCGCGCTCGGACGGCGCGCGCGCAGAGGCCGGCCGCATCGACGCGGGCGGGATGATCGAAGGCGCGCCGATCGGGCCCGACGGGCAGCCGATCGAGTGCTTGGTCTACGAGCGCGTCCGCACGGGGACCACGTCGCTCTTCGAGATGAAGAAGCTCCTCGAGCGCGAGTGCATCGTGCGCGCGCTCGAGGAGACGAACGGAAACATCACGCGTGCTGCCGCCCTCTTGGGGATGAAGCGGCCGCGCCTGTCCCAGCTCGTGAAGGAGTACGAGCTGGGCGAGTTGGGAAAGTAGCCATGACGAACTCGAAGAACACGTTGCGGTGGATCGTCGCGGCGCTCGCGCTGCCGATGATCGGATGCGTCGGCCTGCCCTCACCCGAGGCGGGGCTCGGGAACGACGAGCTCTTGGTCGACGAGGGCCAGCTCGACCCGCTCGCGAGAGACGACTGGAGCGACGCGCTCGCGGGATGCGAGGGTCTGCTCGATGGTGACGAGCACTTCGCGCTCGCGTCGGCGGAGGACGGCCTGGTCGCGGCGCTCGGCGCCGACGGCGAGGTGGTCTGCGTCGACACGGTCGAGGCGGTCGAGGCGGAGCTCTCGGAGACCGGGCAGGACGAGGCCGCGGACGAGCTCGTCACCGCGTTCGCCGCGACGATCCGCGCGCTCGACATGGCGACGGATCCGAGCGCGCGCTTCGACGGTCGCACGTACGAGGGCGATCCCGACCCGCAGCCGAACATGGCGTGGAACCTCCCGCAGCACCACGGCGATCCTGATCCGCAGCCGAACAGCGGAATGTAGAGCTAGCTCCCCGACACAGAGCCGGCCAAACGCTGACCGGCCAGCCGCTGAGAAGCCCTCGATTCCGCAATGGAATCGGGGGCTTCGCGCTTTCCGCGGGAATTTCGGACGATCGACCTTGCGTCGCTTCGGGGGATCACGTAGTGGTATGACCACTTGAGTGGTTAAACCACTACGTCCAGCACGAGGCTGATCATGGCACCCTCCGATCCACGCAAGCGCGCCGCCGTCGAGGCCGCCGACCGCATCCGCGACGCGATCCTCACGGGGCGCCATCGCCCGGGGACCAGCCTGCCGGGGGAGCGCGAGCTCTCGGAGACGCTCGGCGTGAGCCGGCTGACGCTGCGCTCCGCGCTCGCGCACCTCGAAGCCGAAGGCCTGGTGCGGCCCTTCCACGGCTCGGGCACGCGCGTGCTCGACTATCGCGAGAGCGGTGGCGTCGATCTCCTGGGGTACCTCGCGCGGCTCGCGTTCGAGGGGCGCGTCGTACCGATCGACGTGCTGTCGGATCTGCTGGAGCTCCGGCGCGCGGTCGCGGTCGAGGCGGTCGGGCTCACGGCAGAGCGCGCGACCCCGGACGAGATGCGGGCGATGCGCGCGCACGTCGCGATGCAGGCCGAGCTGCTCGATCAGCCCAAGGCGTTCATGCAGTCCGATCTCGCCTTCGCGCGGCTGGTGGTGCGGGCGACGCACAACCTCGCGTTCGAGCTGATCTTCAACACGGTCGCGCGCACGGTCGAGAGCAACGCGAGCCTCGAGCTCGTGTACTTCGCGAACGCGCCCGCGACGCTGCGCGTGTACGGCCGGCTGCTCGACATCGTCGAGAAGCGCGAGGGCGAGCGGGCGCGGCGGGCGACGCGCGCGCTGCTCGAGCGGCTCGATCGCACGACGCTCTCGGTGCTCGGGCCCTTCGTGGCGGGCGCCAGCGGGCCAGACGAGACGACCGAGGATCCGATCGACATCGACGACGTTCCGGGGGGTGCATCATGAGCAGAGCGGGCTGGGCGGAGATCGTGCTCTCGAGCTTCGCGCCGACGGGCGCGGGCGGGCTGGTGCTGCGCGACGACGAGGTCGACTGGGCGGGCGCGTGGGAGCGCTTCCTGTCCTCGATGAACGCCAAGGCGCGCCTGGGCGCGCGCCTCGGGCTCTTGATCGCGGTGACGGCGCCGCTCTGGACGCTCGGGCGGGTCGCGTCGATCGCGCGGCTCTCGGCGGAGGAGCGCACGCGGATGCTCGAGTCGCTTCTCGCGCACCGCATCTATCTGTTTCGCGAGCTGACGCTGATGCTGAAGGTGTGCGCGTGCCTGGCGCTCTTCCGCTCGAGCGCGGTGCGAGCGCGCACGAGCTACGATGGTCCTGCGCGATCGTCGCGCGCGGTGCGCGGCCTGCCGCTGCTGGCGGAGGCATCGTGAGCACGATGATCGCGGACGTCGCCGACGTCGTGATCGTCGGCACCGGCGCGGGAGGTGCGACGGCGGCGCGCGTGCTCGCGGCGGCCGGCCTCGACGTCGTGATGATCGAGGAGGGGCCCGAGATCGCGCTGCCCGAGCGACGCCGCGAGCTGCTCGACGCGATGAGCCTCGCGGTGCGCGACCTCGCGTCGCTGACGACGCGCGGCGCGCATCCGATCCCGCTGCTGCAGGGCCGCTGCGTCGGCGGCAGCACCGCGATCAACTCGGGGATCGTGTGGCGACTTCCCGAGGACGTGCGGGAGGACTGGATCACGCGCCTCGGCCTCGGCGAGCTCGTCTCGGGCAAGGCGCTCGACCAGACCTTCGCGCGGATCGAGGACGAGCTCGGCGTGCACCAGACCGAGCGCGAGATCCTCGGCGGCAACAACGAGCTGATGGAGCGCGGCGCGAAGGCGCTCGGGCTTCCGGGGCGCGTGATCCACCGCAACGCGAAGGGCTGCGAGGGCAACGCGCGCTGCCTGCAGGGCTGCCCGATCGGCGCGCGGCAGAGCATGGACGTCTCGTACATCCCGCGCGCGATGCAGGACGGAGCGCGCCTGCACTCGAGCTGCCGCGTGGAGCGCGTCGTGTTCTCCGGCACGCGCGCGGTGGCCGTGACCGGCACCGTGCGCGACGCGAGCACTCGCGCGAAGGTGGGGCGCTTCGAGGTGCGGGCGCGGCGCGCGGTGATCGTCGCGGCGAGCGCGGTGTGGACGCCGATCCTGCTCGAGCGGAGCGGCTTCCGACATCGAAGGCTCGGCCACGGGTTCATGGCGCATCCGGGCGCAGCGTTCGTCGCGCGCTTCCGCGAGCCGGTGCACATGGGGTTCGGCGCGTCGCAGGGCTACGAGGTCCCGATGCGCGATCGCGGCTACAAGCTCGAGGCGCTGGGGCTGCCGCCCGAGATGCTCGCGGCGCGCCTGCCGGGCGCGGGCGACGAGTGGCTCGCGAGGGTGCGCGACATGGGGCACTACGTGCAGTGGGGCGCGCAGGTCCGGATGGAGGCGCGCGGGCGCGTGCGCGGTGCATGGGGAGGGGGTGCGGCGATCGACTACGAGCCCACCGCGCGCGATCTCGAGCGCATCCACGAGGCGCTGGTGACGACCGGTCGCATGATGCTCGCGGCGGGCGCGGAGGAGATCCACCCCGGCGTCGCGGGCACGCCCGAGACGATCCGCACCGAGGAGGAGATCGAGACCTTCGCACGCACCACGCTGCGCCGCGATCAGGTGCACCTCGTCGCCTCCCACCTGTTCGGAGGCGCCTGCGCGAGCGCGGATCCGAGCGCGGGCGTCGTCGACGCGCGGCTCGCGGCGCACGGCGCGAAGGGGCTCTACGTGATGGACGCCAGCGCGTTCCCGACGAACCTCGGCGTCAACCCGCAGCACTCGATCATGGCCGTCGTGTGGCGCGCCGCGGAGCGCATGGCGAACGAGCTCGGCGCCGGCCAGGTCGCGGCCTCCGGGGCGGCGGTCTCGCGCGCGGCCGTCTCGGACGCGGCAGTCCTGCGCGCGTGAGCGGGCGCCGCTGCCGGGGCGCTGATACGATCGGCGCGACGTGGATCTTCGCACCCAGATCTCGCTCGTCGCGTCGATCCTCTGCTTCGCGATGGCGGCCGTCGTGCTGCTGCGGCAGCGCAAGCGCCGGGTGCACTGGCTCTTCGCGCTCTTCGACTCGACGGTCGGCGCCTGGTACCTGACGACGTTCCTCGCGCGCTTCGAGGGCGGCGGTGGGTTCTGGGAGCGGCTCAACCTGGTGTGGGCGGTGCTGCTACCGCTCGCCGCGGTGCAGTTCTTCCGCGCGTTCTTGCAGACCGACGCGCGGCGATCGGGGCAGCTCAACCGCGGCGCGCTCTTCCTCGCGATGATGCTGATCGCCGGGATCTTCACGCCGTTCTACCGGCACCTGCTGCTCGGTTCGCTGATCTTCACGTACGTCTTCGTGCTCCTCGCGACCGCGCTGGTGATCGTCTATCACGCGGGGCGTCGCGCGCGCTCGCGCTTCGATCGGGCGCGGCTGCTCTACCTCGCGCTGGTCGGCACGTTCGCGGCGGTGTTCACGCTCGCGGAGTACCTGCCCTACGTCGGGCTCGATCTCCCGCCGGTCGGCACCGTGCTGATCCTCGTGTTCGTGTACGTGCTGATGCAGTCGATCCTCAGCCAGCGGATCCTCGACCTCTACGAGCTCGCGGGACGGCTCGCGGTGCTGACCGCCCTCGCCTTCTCGCTCGCTGGGCTGATCTGGGTGCTCGTCGCGCTCGACCCCGGGCACTTCTTCCTGCACTCGGTCGCGGCGGCGCTCGTGCTGCTGCTCGTGACCGAGCCGGTGCGGCAGAAGGTCGAGCAGCAGATCTCGCAGCTCTTCTTCCGGGAGCGCCACGAGTTCGAGCGCACCGCGATCGATCTGCGGCGCCAGCTCGCGAACGTGCTGTCGATCGACGATCTCGTGCGCGACGTGATCACCGCGTTCGAGAGCTCGCGCCGGCTGACGCACGGTGCGATCTATCTGCTCGACGCCGACCGCAAGGGCTACGACCTGATGGGCCACGTCGGGCCCGAGCCGTCGCGGCGCGTCGAGAGCGCGCCGGCGCGGCCCTTCCTCGATCGGCTGCGGCGCGACGAGGCGCTCGTGCTCGAGAATCTCGAGCGCGAGCTCGAGGAGCGTCGCGAGCTGCACGAGGAGCAGGAGGCCGAGACCCTGGCGGAGATCATCGGCACCATGGAGGCGATGCAGGCCTCGGTCGCGGTGGCGCTGCGCGGTCAGGACGAGAGCTACGGGCTCATCTGCATCCGCGACGATCGCCTGCGCGATGCGTACTCGCCCGAAGAGGTGCAGCTCCTGAAGGGGCTCGCGGTGCAGGCGTCGATCGCGGTCGAGAACTCGCGCCTCTACCAGCGCATGAAGGAGCGCGATCGGCTCGCGGCGCTCGGCGAGATGGCAGCTGGTCTCGCGCACGAGATCCGCAACCCGCTCGGCGCGATCAAGGCGAGCGCGCAGTTCCTCGCGGAGCCCTCGCCCCGCGACGAGCCGACCAGCACCGAGTTCCTCGACATCATCGTCGAGGAGGTCGATCGCCTGAACCGCGTCGTCTCGTCGTTCCTCGACTACGCGCGGCCCTCACAGCTCGGCGACACCAGCCCGATCGACGTCAACGCGACGGTGCGCCGGACGGTGCAGCTGCTCGGGCCGCAGTTCGGCGCGGGCATCGAGGCGTCGGTCGACCTCGCGAGCGAGCTGCCGAGCGTGCGCATCGACGCCGAGCGGCTGCGACAGGTCGTGATCAACCTCGCGCTCAACGCGGTGCAGGCGATGGAGGGGCAGGGCCGCGTCGAGGTGCGCACGCGCAGCGTCGAGCGCGAGGGCAAGCCCTGGGTCGAGGTCCACGTCGCCGACACCGGGCCGGGTATCCCTCAGAAAGTATTGAAGAATCTGTTCGTCCCCTTCGTGACCACGAAGGATCGCGGGACCGGCCTCGGCCTCGCGATCTCGCAGCGCATCGTCAACGCCGCGGGCGGCCACATCGAGCCGCGATCGAGCGCCGGGATCGGCACGACGTTCGTGGTGCGGCTGCCCGCGTCCGACGACGGGTCGGTGCTCGCGCGAGACGCCGGTCTCGCTCAGGGCGCGCCGAGCGCGGCCGAGCCTCGGCGAAGCGAGGTGGGCGAGCCGTCGGAGGATCCTGCGAGCCGCTCGGGATCGGACGCTGCGCCGGACGCCGCTCTTCCCGCGGGCGCTGCCGAGCGCGCGAGCAGCCTCGCGAGCAATCGATAGAGCCGCACGTCCTCGCGCGCGATCGATCCCGGCTCCATGTCGGAGTCCTCGAAGAGCGCGTCGTACGCGCGCACGGCCGAGCCCTCGCCGCGCTCGCGGGTCGCGTCCGGCAAGAGGTACCGCCAGGTGCCGAGATGATCGAACGCGACGCCGTGCTCGCGCGTGAGCACGCGCTCGACGAACGCGGGCGCGCGGCTGCCGAGCGTGCCGTCCTCGTCGAGCAGGTAGACCTCGACGTCCATCGACGCGAGCTGCCCGCCGAGCGGTCCGCCCATCGCGGACTCGCGCTCGCTCCAGCGCTGCCGCGCGACGATCGACGCGGTCAGGAGCGCGCGCGCGATCGAGCTGCCGCGCGCCGAGCGCCAGAGCCGAGGACGATCGCCGTCCTCGAGCATCACCATCACCTCGACGTTGCGGATGCGGCGCAGCGGCTCGGGGAAGCTCTGCACGCGCGGCGGGCGCGCGCCGCCGAGGATCGCGCGCGCCACGTACGCGAGCGCGAAGTCGTTGGGCGGCTGCAGCACGAGCCCGGTGCGCGGCACGTAGAGCGCGGCGGCCGGCGCGAGATAGACCGCCTGCAGGTGCTCGAACGGCGCGTAGCGCAGCAGCCGCTCGCGCAGCGTCGCCTGGTCTCGGGCCGGCTCGTCCTCGGTCGTCGGGGCGGGCTCGGGGCTCGTGGTGTCGATGCGTCCGTCGACCACGAGCGCGGCGATGCCGTGCTCGGTGAGCACGCGCGCGAGCGCTTCCTCGTCGGTGCCGGCCAGCGCTTGCTCGAGGTCCTCGACCTGCGAGGCCGCGACCAGCATCGTGCCGTCGGCGTGGAGACGCAGCAGATCGTCGCCGCCGACGACCGCGACGCGACCGAGATCCTCGAGGTGACCGAGAAGGCCGGCGGTGCCCTCCACGCCTCGGCGCGACCACACGGTCCACGCCGCCGGGAGCGCGACGAGGAGCACCAGCACCACGGCGAGCACGAGCCCACCGCGACGGCCGCTCCCACGACGAACGGACTCGCTCTCCACGCGCAGCGCTCTAGCCGATCCCTTTTCCGAGGGCCAGGGTCGCGCTCCGTGAGCAGCCTCGCCGAATGACGCGCCGCGTCGGTCGATCCCGCCTGGATTCGCGGTTCTCGGGCGCTAATGTCCCCGCCGTTTTTCGCAGGAGGCAGTTCGTGATCATCGGCGTTCCGACGGAGATCAAGACGCGCGAGTACCGCGTCGGCATCAATCACGGTGGCGTGCGGCAGCTGGTGCGCCACGGGCACCAGGTGCTCGTGCAGAAGGGCGCCGGCATCGGCGCCGGCATCACCGACCAGGACTTCGAGGCCGCGGGCGCGCGCATCGTGCCGACCGCCGCGGACGCGTGGTCGGCCGAGATGGTGATGAAGGTCAAGGAGCCGCTGCCGGAGGAGTACCAGTACTTCCGGCCGGGCCTGATCCTCTACACGTACCTGCACCTCGCGCCGCTGCCCGAGCTCACCGGCGAGCTCATGAAGAAGCAGGTCCGCGCGATCGCGTACGAGACCGTGCAGAACCCCGACGGCTCGCTGCCGCTGCTGCGGCCGATGAGCGAGGTCGCGGGCCGCATGGCGACCCAGGTCGGCGCGACCTGCCTCGAGAAGGAGCGCGGCGGCAAGGGCCTGCTGCTCGGCGGAGTGCCTGGCACGCGGCGCGGTCACGTGGTGATCCTGGGCGGCGGCGTCGTCGGCTCGCACGCGGCGCGCATCGCGGTCGGCATGGGCGCGCAGGTGACCGTGCTCGATCTCAACCACGAGCGGATGAGCTACCTCGAGGACATCTTCCAGGCCTCGGTCGAGACGCTCTACTCGAACCCCTCGAACATCGAGGAGGCGGTCGCGGGCGCGGATCTCGTGATCGGCGCGGTGCTCGTCGCCGGCGCGCGCGCGCCGAAGCTGGTCGACGAGGATCTCATCAAGCAGATGAAGCCGGGCTCGGTCGTGGTCGACGTCGCCGTCGATCAGGGCGGCTGCATCGCGACGTGCCGTCCGACGTCGCACGATCATCCGACGTTCGAGCTGCACGGCGTCGTGCACTACTGCGTGCCGAACATGCCGGGCGCGGTCTCGATGACGAGCACGTTCGCGCTGACGAACGTGACGATCGGCTACGCCGAGCGCATCGCGCGCGAGGGCATCGTCGCGGCGGTGAAGGGCTCCCCGGCGCTCGCGCTGGGCGTCAACTGCTGGGACGGCGCGTGCACGTACGCGGCGGTCGCCGAGGGCGTCGGCGTCGAGTACACGCCGCTCGAGCGCGCAGTGAAGTGAGCGCCTGAGCGCACCATGCGCGGAAGAGGCCCGTCGCGGTTCGCGGCGGGCCTTCTTCGTTCCGTCGGCGCGCGGTCCGAGATCGGCTCGCCCGCTGCGCGCGCTGCCGCACGCCCACCGCGGCGAGCACTCCTGCTTTCAGTACGAGACGCCGAGGCCGACGTCGACCTGCCACTGGCGCGGGAGCGTGGTCGGCAGGAGCTCGTCGAGCTCGTGCGGCTGCATCAGATCGAACGAGAACGCGCTCGTGAGCGCGAACCACTCGTACCGGACCTGCGTGCCGACGAACATCCGCGCGCGCATCGAGCGCACGCGCTGGAACACCCAGTTGTGGTTCAGGTCGCTCCCGTCGCCCCGGCAGTGCGGCGGCGCGCCGGCCCCCGGCATCGGGTCGGGATCGCACATCGCGTACGCGTCGGTCTCGGGCGTCAGGTCGACGAGCTCGCTGTCCGCGAAGATCCACGCGAGCTGCGCGCCGAGGTACGGCGAGATCTCGACCATGTCGCCGACGATGAAGCGCTCGCCGAGGGACACGTCGACCGACGGAACGGTCGCGTGCATCTCGCTGTCGCCGATCAGCGTCTGCACGGCGCCGCGCACCGAGAGCGACGGGAAGTAGACCGACGAATTGCGATCACGCAGCCCCTCGAGGAGCGACCAGCGGATCTCGAGGCCCATCGTCCAGTACGACGTGTTCACCAGGAACCCGACGTTGGTGCCGAGCTCGAACCCGAACGGCAGCCCCTTGCGCACGTTCAGCCGGTTCCACGCGAGCACCGAGTCGACGAAGCGGTTCTCGATGCCCGCATCGCCCTCGGTCCCGCGACGCCAGTAGTCCTGGCTCGAGTCGATCCCGGTGATGGAGGTCTCGACGCCGACGTAGATCCCGCGCATGCCGCGGGTGTGCGCGGGCAGGAGCACCGGCGGGATCATCGAGCCCGCGAACTGCGTCGCGAGGCTCCGCCACGCGTCCTCGTCGGGGCAGTAGGTCGGCACCACCCCGCCGCCCGCGTTCGCGCAGGTGCTTGGATCCGCCGGCATCGTGCGCAGCCGCGAGAGCGCGAGATCCATGCGCTGCGCCGAGGCGCTCGCGGTGCTCGCGAGCACCGCGACCACGAACCCCAACCCCAGCAGGCCCCGGCCGGACATCCGCGCGGTCAGGACTCGCTGTACATCGAGAGCTGCTGCCGGATGACGTCTTCCGTGACGCCGTTCGGGAGCTGCTCCTTGAGGCAGTCGGCGACCGTGACGAGCATGTCGTCGACGCCCTTGTCCTCGATCAAGCGCGCGAGGAGCGCGCGCGCCTCGCGAGAGTCGTCTTCACGCAGATACTGACGGACTTGCTCGATGCTGATCTCGCCCGAGAAGTCGATCTGGCAGTTCTGGAGAAGAAAGCGAGCGAGCTCTTTCACGACGCCGTCCTCCGTACCCGAGCGGACCCAGGCTGAGCAGATGAAAATCGCCGGGCAGACCCGGCCAGGGCGTTGGTTGTAGACCCTGGGTCGCGCGGGAGGCAAGGAAAAGAATGTAGGATGTCAGCCCCCGTCGCCTCTGGCCCCCCTCCTCCCATCGGAGCTGCCCGTGGACAAGCCGCGCATCCGCGTCCTCGTCACCGCCTTCGCCGCCGTGCCCGGATCGAGCCCGCACGGCGCGGCGCTCCTCGCGATGGCCGCGGCCATCCGCGCCGACCTCGACCTCGTGACGCTCAAGACCGAGCACCTCTCGCACGTCGAGCGGCTGGGCGATGCGCGGATGTTCCGGGTGCCGGTCGGGGAGGCGGGCACGCTCGAGCAGCGCGTCGTGTTCGATCGCGCGATCGCGCGGCAGCTCGAGGCCGAGCACTACGACGTCGTGCACGTGCGCGGTCCCTTCGAGGGCGCGATCGCGGCGGGTCGCAAGGCCACGTTCGGGTTCCAGCTCGTCTACGAGATGGCGACCTTCCCCGACGAGGCGCTCGGGGCCGACATCGAGAAGCGCTGGGGTGAGGCGCACGCGCGCACGATCGCGCACGCCGATCTGGTGCTCGTGCCGACCGAAGCGGCGCGGCGCGCGGTCGCCGAGAGCATCCCGAGCGAGCGCGTGATCGTGCTGCCGCCGGGCGTCGACGTCGGCAGCTTCGACTGGAGGCCGCTCTCGGGCTCGGCGCTGCCGCGCCTGCTCTATCTCGGATCGTTCACGGCGGATCGCGATCTCGCGACGGTGCTCGGCGCGCTGCGCCGCGTGGTGCAGACGCGGCAGGTGCGCGCGCTGATCGCGGGAGAGCACGATCGTGAGCGGCGCGAGCGGCTCCGCGCGATGGTGCAGGCCTTCGATCTCGGCGACATCGTGGAGGTGCGGGGAGAGCCGCAGCCGCGCGCGCTGCCGCAGATCATCGCGGGCGCGGATCTCTGTCTCGCGCCGGCGAGCGAGGCGCCTCGCTTCCAGTCGCTCGGCGACCTGCCGCAGCCGCTGCTCGAGTACCTCGCCTGCCATCGCCCGGTGATCGCGGCCGGCGTGCCGGGGGTGAGCGACGCGGTGCGCGACGAGCAGGAAGGGCTCCTCTATCCGCCGGGCGACGAGGCCGCGCTCGCCGACGCGATCCTCGAGATGCTCCGCGACGAGTCGCTGCGCGAGCGCACGACCGAGGCAGGCTATCGGCGCGTGCGCGAGATCTTCTCGAGCGGCGCGCGGCGCCGGCGCATCGCGGAGATCTACGAGCGGCTCGCGCCGGGATCGCAGGTCGCCGACGCGTGGGCCGAGAGCTTCGACGAGGCCGAGACCGGCTCCATCGAGGTGCCGGCGTCGATCTCCTCGATGATGTCGCACGGGACCGACAGCTCGATCCCGAGCGACCGTCACGAGGACGACGACGGCGATGGAGAGCCGATGGCCGCGCGCGCCACACCGCCCGACGAGATGGACGACGAGAGCGCCGCGATCGAGCTCGACACCGGCGACGTGCTGGCGCCCAAGACGCAGCCGGGCATGGAGATCACGCGCGACCTGCCGCCCCGGATCGACACCGAGCCCGGCGTGCTCTCGCCCGAGTCGATGCGGCCGACGACGGACACGGACCCAGGCCGCTAGAGCCGGGGGGCGCCGAAGCGGGTCGCGAGCTCGTCGTCCCACTTGTCGGCGAGCCGACCGATCGCGCGGATCGCGGCGTCGACCTCGGACGCGTCGAGATCGCGCAGCGATCGCTCGGACACCACGACGACCTCGCCCGCGAGCACGCCGAACGAGGCACCGATCAGCTCGCGCGCGTTGAGCTCGAGCAGGTGCTCGAAGAGCGCGCCACGCGTCGCCTCTTGCGGCAGCTTCACGACGGGCGCGGCCACCCGCAGCGTGCCCTCGCGCTCGGAGACGCCCTCGGCGGCGCTCACGGCTCCATGGATCGCGACCGCGATGCGCGCGCTGCCGCGGCGCAGCGCATACGCACCGCCGCCCGGCGCGCGCGCCTCGGCGGGATCGATCCCGAGCTTTCGGATCGCCTCCTCCACCAGCTCGATCGCCCGCTGTCGTTCGCTGTCCGCGCGATCGTCGGTGGTGCTCATGTGCGCTGCGGATTCGACGATGCGCGAGCCGCTCCTGTCAAGCACGCCTCGACGGGTCTGGCCTCGGATGCCAGAGATCGCGCGCATGTCCCCCCGACCACCGGCGCCGGATGGCCTGATCGAGCGCGTGATCGCGTCGCTCGACGACGCGCACATCGCACACGCGCGCGAGGAGTTCTCCGCGCTCACCGGCTCCTTCGAGCCGGGCGAGCCGTTCTACGAGGAGCGCATCCGGGCGTTCCTCGACTGGATCACGATCGAGCGCGACGGGGGGGCGGCGCTGCGCTCGTTCCTCACGACCGAGCGCGCGCTCGACGCCGACGATCGAGCGCTCGGACGCGCGCTGCTCTCGTCGATGCGCAGCCTCTATCGCGTGTCCGCGAGCGAGGCGTCGAGCGAGGCGCTCGAGGGGAGCGCGGTGATCGACTGCCTGCTGCACGGCGCTCGGTTCGCGCTCCGTCCGGACGGCGCGGCGGCGCGGCTGCGTCCCGGGGACGTGCTCGACGGTCGCGCGATCGGCATCGACGGCGTGGTGCTGCTCGCGCCCGGCCCGGTGTTCCATCCGCGCGAGGTGCACGAGGCGCTCGATGCGCTCCTCGCGGAGGCGCGCGATGCGGGCCGCTGCGACGCGGGCATCCTCGATCCGCTGCTGCGGATGCGCATGCGCTTCGATCGCTTCCACAGCATCCGCGCCAAGCACGTGTACCGCTTCGACGCGCTCGAGCGCACCGAGATCCTGGCAGCCCCCTGGGCGGGCGCGGGGTGACTGCAGGAGTGCTCGCCCCGGAGGGACCGGACGGAAGCGCGCGCGGACGGGAGGTCCCGGAGCGGGCGAGCCGATCTTGCGACAGCCCCGAAAAGCGCGAAGCCCACGGCTCGCGCCGTGGGCTTCGTGGTCGGAGTGGCTCATAAGCCGAGTTCTGTCCTCTGCTCGCGTCGCCGCGAGCGGAGCAGCGATCATTCCTCTAGGACGCGCGTCGCCGCGCGCCTCCTGCGACACACCCGGGAGCTCGGACGGGCCGTCCTCGAACGCTCCCCTATTCGGTCTTGCTCCGGATGGGGTTTGCCGTGCAGCCCCTGTTACCAGCGGCCCGGTGAGCTCTTACCTCACCGTTTCACCCTTACCGCGATGCCTCTCCCCCGAAGGAGAGAGGGGGCGGCGGACTGCTCTCTGTTGCACTTTCCTCGGGGTCGCCCCCACCAGCCGTTGACTGGCATCCCGCCCTGTGGAGCTCGGACTTTCCTCCCGTGCGCCCTCCGGAGAGAGCGCACCGGCGATCACTCGAGCCACTCCGACGCGCCCCAATCTGCGGCCTCGCGACGGCCGCGCAACCCCGAAAATTCGACGTGCGCGCGGGAGCCTGCCTAGGTTCGAGCGGTGCGACGCGCGCTGGCGCTCGGATGTCTGCTCGGAATGCTCGGCTGCGGTGTGTCCGCGACGCCGGCGCCGGACGCGTCCGCCCTGAGCCCGACGGTGGCGCCGCCGAGCTCCGTCCTCGAGGCGCCGAGCGCAGCGTCGGCGCCGCCTTCGCCGCGCGCTCGCATCGAGGT
>JALYRN010000650.1 GCA_030855295.1 Myxococcota bacterium
GTGCTGGGGCTCCCGATCGCGATCGCCGTGCTCGCCGGGCGCGACGGGCACGCCGGGCTCGCCGCGCCGCACCTTGCGCTCGCAGGCCTGCGCAGCGTCCGCACGCAGTGACTCGTCGCATCTCGCCGAAGTCATTCCCCCGCGCGCTGCGTCGCGTATGATCGCGACCCCTGCGCGCGCCCGACCGGCGGACGGCGCAGGTCGAGGGGAGGACCGACGAGTGGCTCGTAGCCCGGTGCGCACGGTGAAGCACTTCCTGACGCGGCCCATCCGTCTTCCACGCCTGAAGCCGTACGTGCCAGCGCCGGACGATCCGACGATCTTCTGGTTCAACAGCGAGCGCGACGACATCATCCGCGAGGTGACGCGGCGCTGCGTCGAGCGCTTCGTGCACGAGCAGAGGCCGCTCGAGTACGTGCTGAACGAGGTCGCGCACGAAGAGGTCAAGCGCCTCGAGTCGCAGCGCGACGACGAGGCGCGCGACTCGCTCGGCTTCTGGCGCGGCACGATGCGCCGCGTCGGCAAGATGAGCGAGGGCGAGAAGAAGGAAGCGCTGCGCGCGATCTGCGAGCGGATGGCGTGGGACATCGCGGGCAACTTCGATCCGCGCGTCTATCGCTTCGCGACCAGCGCCGTCCCGAGGCTCCTCACCGGCGTCATGAAGCCCTCGGCGCTCCCCGAGGACCTCTCGAAGCTGGGCAGCGGCCGCCACGCGATCGACGAGATCCTGCGCACCGAGGGCGATGTCGAGCGGCTCAAGCGGCTCGCCAAGCGCGGCACCCTCGTGTTCGTGCCGACGCACTCGTCGAACCTCGACTCGATCGCGCTCGGCTACACGCTGATGCGCGAAGGGCTGCCGCCGGTCGTGTACGGCGCCGGCAAGAACCTGTTCACGAACCCGATCATCAGCTTCTTCATGCACAACCTCGGCGCGTACCGCGTCGATCGGCGGGTGCGCGCGTCGCTCTACAAGGATGTGCTCAAGACGTACTCGTGCGTGATGATCGAGCGCGGCTACCACTCGCTCTTCTTCCCAGGGGGGACGCGCAGCCGCTCGGGGCTCCTGGAGCGCAAGCTCAAGCTCGGGCTCGCGGGCACCGCGATCGAGGCGTTCGCACGCAACCGCGTGCGCGGGATCTCGCGGCCGATCTTCTTCGTACCGACGACGATCAACTACGGCCTGGTGCTCGAGGCCGAGACGATGGTCGAGGACTGGCTGAAGGAAGCCGGCAAGGCGCGCTACATCATCGAGGACGACGAGTTCTCGCAGCTCGATCGCTGGCTCGCGTTCTTCCGCCGCGTCTCGCAGATGGAGAGCGCGTGCGTGATCCGCTTCGGCAAGCCGATCGACGCGTTCGGCAACGAGGTCGACGACGACGGCGGCTCGATCACGCCGGACGGGCGCGTGATCGATCCGGGCAGCTACGTGATGTTCCGCGGCGTGCCGACCATCGAGCCGCGACGCGACGCCGAGTACACGCGCGAGATGGGGCAGATCCTCGTGCAGCAGTTCGAGCGCGAGACCGTGCTGATGTCGACGCAGATCGTGTCGCACGCGCTCTTCCGGCGCATCGTCGGCGCGACGCCGGGTGTCGACCTCTTCGGTCGGCTGCGGCACCGCGGCGAGATCACGGTGAAGCGCGAGGACCTCGCGAAGGACGTCGGCGTGATGCGGGATCGCCTGAGCTCGATGGAGCACGAGGGCGCGGTGCACCTCAGCGATCTCGCGAAGAAGGGCGCTCCCGACACGATCATCGATCGCGTGTTCGGCGCGTGGAACGGCTATCACCGGCGCACGATCGTGATCGATCACAACGGGCAGGTGACGGCGGAGGATCCGACGATGCTGCTCTACTACCAGAACCGCCTGGTGCCCTACGCCGAGCGCATCGCGGGAGAGTCCGAGCTGACGGCCGCGCGCGAGATCGCGCGGCTCGGGACCTGAAGGAGAGCACGATGGCGACGCCGATCGGAGTTGTCGGAGGAGGCGGGTTCGGGGTCGGGCTCGCCAAGGCGATCGCGCGCAACGGACGCACCGCGCTCCTCTGGAGCCGGCGCGATGGAGTGACCGGCGAGCGGATCGAGCACGCGCGCGACATGGCGCTGCTCGGGCGCTGCGAGCTCGTCTTCATGGCGGTCCCGTCGATGCACGTCGCGAAGGCGGCCGAGGAGCTCGGGCGGCACCTCGACGGACGACAGCTGCTCGTGCACGTCAGCCGCGGGCTCGTCGGCGAGGAGCTCCACACGATCAGCCGCGTGCTGCGCACGATGACGCCGGCGCGGCGCGTCGGCTGCCTCGCGGGGCCGATCTCGGCGACCGCGCTCGAGGAGGGCATCCCCGGCGGCGGCATCATCGGCACCGGCTTCCCCGAGGTCGCAGAGGCCGTGCTCGAGGCGCTCTCGAGCCCGCGCATGCGCCTCTACCGGAGCGAGGACGTGATCGGCGTCGAGGCCAGCGCGGCGCTGGTCGGCCTGCTCGCGCTCGCGATGGGCTACGCCAAGGAGATGGGCCTGAACCCCGCCGCGATCGCGATGATGGCGACGCGCGGCATGACCGAGATGGCGCGCGTCGGCGTGTCGCTCGGCGGCGACGAGCGCACCTTCTGGGGCCTGGCCGGCTACGGTGATCTGATCGCAGCGATCGCGGGGGATGGACGGCCCGAGATGGAGCTCGGTCACGCGCTCGGCCGCGGCCTCTCGCTGCAGGAGGCGGGGCGCACCACGAACGCGTACATCGAGGGCGTGACGATCGCGCGGCGCGTGCAGCAGCACGCGCTTCGGCGCGGCATCGAGGTGCCGATCACCGAGGCGCTCGCGGACGCGATCGAGGGCCGCCTGACGCCGGCGGGCGTGCTCGAGCGTCTGATGTCGCGCCGCACGAAGCGCGAGTAGCGCTCATCC
This sequence comes from Myxococcota bacterium, assembly GCA_030855295.1. GTDB lineage: Bacteria > Myxococcota_A > Polyangia > Polyangiales > Sandaracinaceae > Sandaracinus. The sequence continues at coordinate 2,902 of JALYRN010000650.1, forward strand.
CGTGGTGACGATGTCGAGCAGCGCGCCGCCGTAGCGCTCGACGCGGCGCTCGCCGAGGCCCGGGACCTCGCGCAGCTCGGACTCGTCGCGCGGAGCCCGCGCGGCGATCGCGCGCAGGCAGTGGCCGGGGAGAACGACCTGGATGCCGACGCCGCGCGCCTCGGCCTCCGCTGTACGCCACGCGCCCAGCGCCGACTCGCGGCGCTTCCGCTGCTCGCGCTGCTCGAGCGGCGGCGCGGGTGGACGCAACAGCGCGAGCTCGACCTCGGGCACCTCGCGCGCGTCGAGGCCGGCGCGCACCGCATCGAGCACCGTGCGCGTGAGCTCGGGACGACGCGCGACCGCAGAGAACGAGTCGAGCGACGCCAGGTCGCGCGGTGCCTTGCGCGCCATCGCGATCAGCGCCGCGTTCGGCAGCACGCGAAAGGGCGGGACGTCCTCCTCCTCGGCCACCCGCTCACGCAGCGCCGCGAGCTCGCGCAGGACGGCGCGCTGTGGGCCGGTGCGGAGGTCGGCCACGCCCTTCACGCGCAGCCAAGCCGGCCCCGGCGCTTCCTCCGGCGCGCCGCCGCTCTCGGCCGCCCACGCCGCCTCGACGAGCACCTCGTCGAGGATGTCGACCTCGCGGCAGCGCTCGCGCAGCACGTCGGCGAGCGCGAGCAGGTGGCGCACGTCCTGCTCGAGGTACGCGATCTCGTCCTCGTCGAGCGGGCGCTTGCCCCAGTCCGCCTGCTGCAGCTCCTTCTCGATGCGCACTCCGAGGTGCTTCTCGAGCAAGGTCGAGAGCCCGGTCGAGACCTCGCCGAGGAAGCGCGCCGCGACCGCGGTGTCGAAGATGCGCGCGAGCGAGAGCCCCGCGCGCGCGAGCATGCGCGCGTCGAACGCGCAGTCGTGCAGGACCTTCTCGGGACCCTCGGCGCCGAGCACGGGCGCCAGCGCCGAGAGCTCCGGGAGCGCGAGCGTGTCGAGCAGCGCGATCGCCGCCGGATGCGCGATCTGGATCGTGCAGAGGCGCGCGCGATATCGGTAGAGACCATCGCCCTCGCTGTCGAGCGCGATCGCCGGCACGGCCGCGAGCGAGCGCGCGAGCCGATCGAGGTCTTCCGGGTCGTCGATCACGGGGCGAGGGTAGCGCGTCGTGGTTCGCGGGCGTGGTGCTACGATCGGCGCCTGATGCGCCCGCGCAAGCGCGCCAAGCGGCGCGGACCGCCCCGCGGTGCCGCCACGATCGCCGAGCTCGTGCCGAAGGTCTATCCGTCGAACGAGCCGGAGGACCTGCGGCTCGTGCGCGCGGTCGCGTGGTGGGAGCGCCACGTGCCGCCGCGGATCTCGCGCAACGCGCGCCCGGCCAAGCTCTATCGGGGCACGCTCGTGATCCACGCGGTGACGAGCGCGTGGACGCACGAGATCTCGATGCTCCTGCCGCAGTGGCTCGGCGCGCTCGAGGCCGCAGTGCCGGGGCTCGACCCGCGCAAGGTGCGCGTGCAGGTCGGTCCGCTGCCGCCCCGCCCTGCCGCACGCGCGCCGCAGGCG
>JALYRN010000651.1 GCA_030855295.1 Myxococcota bacterium
GCTCGATGCCGGTGCGCCGCTGCCGCCTGCGGCGGCGCGCCCGCCGATGCCGCCGCCCGATCTCTCGCACGTGATCACGACGCTCGCGGCCGAGCGCCCGGACCTGCTCGAGGCGTCGTGCGTCGAGTCCGGTGGCACCTACGAATTCCTTCACGAGGCCGTGCGCCGCCTGCGCGCGATCGATCCGCGCTGGGGGCTCGATCGCCGCGACGGTCCGGTCGACGGCGATCTCGTCGACTACTTCTGGGGCGATGGCGCGCCGGAGGGTGGCACCGAGGTCTACGTCGTCGACGTGATCGGGACGCACTGCTCGCGCGCGGGCATCGATCCGCCCGCGTCCCCCGGCTGGCTCGACGTCAGCGATCGCGGGGGCGTGTGGACGCTCGCGGGTCTCGACGGCAGCGAGCCTCCGCCGGCGGTCGACGGTGGCACGCCGATGATGCCGCCCGGGCCACCCGACGGCCGCGGGGTGATCGACGCCCTCGCCGCGGAGCGCCCGGATCTGCTGGCGGCGTCCTGCGTCGAGCACGGCGGGAACAACGAATTCCTGTTCGAGGCGGTGCGGCGGCTGCGCGCGATCGACGCGCGCTGGGGGCTGAACTGGAAGCGCGGTGGCGTCGGCGACCTGTCGCAAGACGTCGTCGACTACCACTGGGGCGCGGGCGCGCCCGAGGGCAGCACCGACGTGTTCATCATCGACATGATCGGCGGCCACTGCGGCGACGCGCCCACCCCCGCATGGACCGACGTCACCGAGGCGACCCGGCTCGGCGGCACGATCGGCCGATGGACCCTCGCGGGCCGCACCGACCTCTGACCTCTGAGATCCGCTCACCCGGGGCGAGCACTCCCGTCGGGGTCAGCGCTGGGTCGTGCGCGCGTACTCGAGCAGCGCGCGGCGCTTCGGGGCCTCGGAGAGGGGCTGGCCCAGGTACTCCGACGCCCCCCAGAAGCCGTGCGGGCCGCCGGCCGCGCAGTCGACGAGGTGCATCAGGACGCCGCCGCCCTCTTCCCGCCAGATCGCGAGGTAGCGCGCGTAGAGATCCTCCATGCGCGGGTCGCGGTTCGCCGCCGCGAAGAGCGCGTTGATGCGCGGATCTTCCTGCGCCGATGCGTAGCCGACGAAGTGCTGGCCGCCCTCGTAGCCGACCAGCGAGAGGTTGCGGTCGCGCGCGATCCGCGCGTGCGTCGCGATGTGCTCCTGCACCAGCGGCAGGCTCTCGCGCTCGGCGCGCGCGAAGAACTCGTCGAGCGAGAGCGCGGCCCACTCGCGGCGATCGACATCCTGCACGGTGTGCCCGAAGTACGGCGCGATCGCGTACGCGTCGGCGCGCGTCGCCGCGCCCTCGAAGTCGAGCATCTGCTCGCCGAGCCACGAGCTCGCGCTCTGCCCGGCGTACACGCGGATCATGCGCGAGGCATCGCCGAAGCCGTCGCCGAACGCGCGGTGCAGCTCGCCGGAGCGGCGCGAGTAGTAGCGGATGCCGGCGAGGTCGCGATCGTCTGCGAGCCCCAGCGCCGTGCCGCGGCTTCTCGCGTACTCGGCCTGGGGGAACATCGTGTTCCACACCTCGTTCGAGTACTCGACCCACACCCGCAGCGAGGGATCGAGCCGCTGGCGCACCAGCGCGCCGGCGCGCCGCGCGTAGTCGTCGTCGGCGCGCGACGGCAGGCTGAGCCAGGGCTCCGCGTGCACGCGGTTGGCGAGATCGATCATCACCTCGAGCGGCGCGCGCGGTCCCCAGCGCGCGTCGGTGAGCTCGGTGCGATCCGACCAGCGCTCCTCGAAGGTCGGCGTGATCGTCGAGTTCGCGTCCGCCCAGTTCATGAAGCGCAGCGCCGAGTACGGCGCGAGCGATCGCAGGTAGGTCGGATGGAAGACCTGCGCCTCGTGGATCTCCTCGAAGGGGCGGCACTCGCCGGCGTCCTCGCACGGGTGCGCCGCGTCGCAGAAGCGCGTGTCGTCGCCACTGCACGCGCCGCCGGGCACGAGCACGCGGATGTCGCGGATCGGGTCGCTCGGATCGCTGCGCACGATCGCGAGGCCGATGCCCGGTCCGTCGCGGCGAGGATCGAGATCGAGCACGTCGCGATGGGGGCCCGACTCGGCCTCGACGCGGCGGCCGCTCGCGCCCGCGAAGTAGTCGAGCTCGCCGCTGCCGCTCCAGAGCACGACGTAGCGCCCGGCCGGATGGGTCGTCATGTCCCACGCCATCAGCGTCCGCACGACCTGCCCCGGAGCGAGCGAGCGCACCCAGCCGTGCTCGTCGAGCGCGACCTCGGGGCCGCCCTCCCAGTCGGCGAGCGTCCCCGAGAACCAGGGTCGCGAGGTCCGCATCAGATCGACGAACGGCATCGCGGTCGACCAGTCGACCAGGAAGTCGAGGTTGGTCCCGAGCTGCGTGCGCAGCGCGTCGCTGGGATCGGTGTCGGTGGGCGACTGCGGTGGCGCGCCGCACTCACAACCCCCGAGCACGAGCGCGAAGATCGCGGGGACGACGGCGATGCGGCGCATCCAGGCCGGGTAGCACGCGAGCCTCGGGAGAGCCCGCGACTGCGGCGCCGACTCCGACCGCCATCCGCGCGGCCACTCATTGCGATGTGTGGGTCGTTGTGCGAGATTTCCGGAGGGAAGACATGCCGACCAACCTCGATCTCGACGACAAGCTGATCGCGAAGGCCAAGCGCCTCGGCAAGCACGCGAGCAAGCGCGAGGCCGTCGAGCGCGCGCTCCAGGAGTACGTCGCCGGGTTCGAGCGCATGCGCCTCCTCGAGCTCGCCGGCACGCTCGACATGGAGCCGGACCGCAGCCACAAGCGCGCCCGGCGCGAGCGCTCGTGACGACGCTGGTCGATACCTCGGTGTGGTCGCTGCTCCTCCGGAAGCGCGGCCCGGCGGACCACTGGGCGGTGCGGCGGCTGACGCGTCTGATCGAGCAGCGGCAGCCGGTCGCGCTGACCGGCGTCGTGCTGCAGGAGCTCCTGGCGTACTTCCGGAGCGACCAGGTCGCGGCGTCCGTCGCCGTGCGGCTGCGGCCGTTCCCGCTGCTCGAGCCGACCCGCGCGGAGCACGAGTCCGCGGCCGCGCTGTTCCGTCGAGCGCGGGCCGCCGGCGTCGCCGCGACGACGATCGACTGCCTGATCGCGGCGGTCGCGGTGTCGCGGGACGCCGAGCTGCTGACGACCGACCAGGACTTCGCGCTCCTGGTCCCGCTCGCAGGGCTGCGGCTGTCACCCGAGATCTGACCGTCGACGTTCCGAGAGAGCCTGCGATACTTCCCGCTCGATGAGGTGCAGAGCAGTCACGTCGTGGGTGATTCCGGCGCTCGGCCTCGTGCTCGTGCTCGGCGCGGCGTCGAGCGCGCACGCGTACGGGCGCGGCATCGACGTGATGGACTGCGGCGGCTGCCACGGCGGCGCCGGCAGGGAGCCGATGGTGCGCATCACCTCGATCCCGGCGATGCCCGCGCCGGGATCGACCGTGACCCTGCGGGTCGAGGTCGAGACGGTCAACGGCTCGGCGGCGGGGTTCCATCTGTCGTCGAGCGGCGAGGGCTCGTTCCGCACGATCAGCGGCGAGGGCACGCGCCTGATCGGCGAGGACGTGGTCGTGCACAGCACGCCGGGCAGCTCGGCGGGCGACTGGGTGAGCTTCGACGTGTCGTGGCTCGCGCCTGCCGCGCCCGGCGCCGTGCAGCTGCGCGTCGCCGCGATCTCGGCGAACGGTGACGGCGCGTCGCGCGGAGACGGCGCCGGACGCGGGCGCCTCAGCGTCGTCTACGGCTGCGAGGGCGTCGCGTACTACGGCGACCTCGACGGCGACGGGCACGGCGCCGCGTCGCGCGGCTCGATCCTGGCGTGCGAGGCGACCGCCGGCTACTCGACGAGCGACGGCGACTGCAACGACAACGACGAGCGCATCCACCCCGGCGCCGATGAGGCGTGCAACGAGCGCGACGATGACTGCGACGACCTCGTCGACGAAGGACTCGAGAGCGCGCTGACCTATCCCGACGGCGACGGCGACGGATACGGCGGCCGCAGCGGCGATCCGATCATGGGCTGCGGTCGCCCCGGGTACGGCTTCGGTCGCGGCGACTGCGACGACATGGACGACGCGATCCATCCCGGCGCGACCGAGACGTGCAACAGCCGCGACGACGACTGCGACGCGCGCATCGACGAGCGCGTGCGCCCGGTGTGCGGCGTCGGCTGGTGCGCGCGCGCGGCGCTGGGCTGCGACCTGACGTTCTGCGAGCCCGGCGAGCCCGCGGTCGAGACGTGCAACGCGTTCGACGACGACTGCGACGGCGTCGCCGACAACGGCGCGAACCTCTGCGCGCGCGGCGAGAGCTGTTACGAGGGCCGCTGCGTCGACGACGGCAGCGCGTTCGACGGTGGCTCGTCCCGGATCGACGGAGGCACCGCGC
>JALYRN010000652.1 GCA_030855295.1 Myxococcota bacterium
CAGCACGCGGCCGGCGAGCTCGGGCCCGGGGCGGACCTCGAGCCGCGCGAGCAGCGTCGCCGTCGCGTCGGCGATCCGCGCGTCGATCTCGCCGACCGCGCGCACCTTCGGTCCAGCCGCGACGAAGAGTCCCCGCGGGCGGTGGCTCCCCGGCATCGAGCGCCCCTTGCGCCCGAGGTGCTCCTCCTCCGAGAGGCGACGGAACGGACCGGTGCCCGCGGGCGCGCTGCCGGACGGCAGCAGGTTCCACGAGTAGCCACGATCGAGCGCGAGCTCGAGCAGGAAGTCGGGGGCGCGGGTGATGAACGGACCGGAATAGAGCTCCTCGCGCGCGTCGACCGACGCGATCACGCGCTCGCCGGTCCAGGGATCGCGGAGCGACTCGGCGAAGCGCTCGAGCTCGTCGCGGATCGCGGGCACCTCGGCGGGCTCGACCGTCCCGAAGGGCTCTCGCCCGCGCAGGTTCAGGTGCAGCGCCGGGAAGTAATTGAGCTCGTCCGAGAACACGCGCGTGCTCGCGAAGTCGATCGCGCCGAAGCGCGCGCGCGACTCGATGCGTCCCGGCAGCGCGCGCCCGGCGGCGCGGAAGACCCATTCCTTCGCGCGCGGGCCGAGCAGACCGAGCCCGAGATCCTTGGCGCGGCCGATCGCGCTCGGCCCCTCGTGGCCGGGGCGGAAGCGCAGCAGCCCCGCGTCGGCGAGCGCGCGGTTGAGGTAGAGCACCTTGTCGGACGAGCCGCCGGAGCCGTGATCGCTGACGATCGTGAGCTCGACGTCATCTCCGCCGGCGCTCGCGATCAGCGCGGCGACGGCCCGGTCGAGCGCCTCGTAGACGCGCCCGAGACCGCCTCGCGCCTCGGCGCTCGCGCCGTGCGGATGCCGCGGGGATGCGGGATCGTGGTGCGCCCAGAGGTGATGGGACGCGGTGTCGCTCTCGCCGAAGTAGATCGCGAAGAGATCCCAGCGCTTGGTCCCGAGCAGCCACTGACCGAGCTCGGCGCGCTGCGCGATGCGCTCGGCGAGCCGGCCTCCGAGCGCCTCGTGCCATCCCTCGCGCGCCGCATCGAACTCGTCGACATCGCCCCAGCGCATCGGGCCGAAGCGCGCGCGCATCTCGGTCCACAGCGACTCGGGCCAGACGAACGAGCGATCGGCCTCGAACGCGACCGGTGAGTCCCACCCGCTGACGAACGCGCCGTGCTCGAGGTGCTCGGGCGGCCAGGTCGCCGGGAACCCGATCAGCGCGCACGCCATCCCGATGCGGTCGAGGCGCGCGGCGATCGTCGAGGCCTCGCGCACCGTGCCGCCCGCGAACCGGACGTGCGTCCCGTGGCGCACCGTGAAGTCGAACACGCCGTGCGCGCCGGGATCGACGCCGGTGAGGAAGGTCGTCCAGTTCGGCAGCGTCGCGGGCGGCATCACGCTGTGCAGGCGTGCCCACGCGCCGCGCGCCATCAGCGCATGCAGGGTCGGCAGGCGCGACGCCCCGAGCGACTGCACGACGTCGACGTCGGCTCCGTCGAGCCCGATCACCAGCGAGCGTGCGGTCACGAGCGATCCTTTCGCGTCGGCGAGGCGGCAGGCGCGCGAGACGAGGGCGCGAGCTCGCGCAGATCACGGCCGAGCCAGCCCTCGGGCACCTCGACCCCCATGAGCCGCAGCGCGCTCACGCCGACGTCGTGGATCGACGCGCCCTCGACCCGGCCCGCGCGCGGCACCTCGGGCCCTGCGAGCACGAAGAGCCCCTCCCAGTCGTGGTTGCAGCCGTCGGCGCCGCGCCCGCCCGAGGCCCCCGCCTCCTCGGGGCCGACCAGCACCCGACCTCCGCCGATCTCGCCGAGCGCGCGTCGATCGAGGTCGGAGACGAACAGCAACAGATCGGGCGGCGTGCCGCGGACCTCGCGGTAGGCGACCCGCGGCCGCACGACGCGGTTCTCGAGCGCGCGCCCCTCGTCGTCGCGCATCGCGAGCAGCGCGCGCTCGAGACGATCGATCTCCGCGCCCAGGTCGCGCTCCTCGATCGCGCCGTCGGGGAAGCGGCCGCGCACGTTCATCGTGATGCGCGCGAAGTAGCCGCCCTCGGCCCACGCCTGGGTGCGCGACCAGTCGACGTCGGCGCGCTCGATCGGGCAGGGCGCGTCGGGCTCGGAGCGCAGCGCCAGCCATCCCTCGCGGCGCAGCCACTCGTTGACGTACACGCCGCCGCGCAGCGGGCGCGCCCCGTGGTCGCTGACGATCATCACCGTCGCGTCCGTGCCCGCGCGCAGGGCGAGGCGCCCGATGCGGGCGTCGAGGTATGCGTAGAAGTCACGCGCGTCGCGCACCATCGGCGAGCGCGCGTCGTGCCGCGGATCCGAGGGGTCGAGCGCAGGCCAGGCGGCGTGGTGGAGCCGGTCGGTCCCCATCTCGACCATCATCAGGAAGTCGGGGCGACGCGACTCGAGCATGTGCTCGGCGACGTCGAAGTGATGCGTGGCGGCGTCGTGCAGCGCGTCGATCAGCGCATCGCCGTCCGCGCCCGCGCGGACGACGTCGGGCGTGTGCGGGCCGAAGCTCGCCTCGAGCTCCTGCGCGAGCGCGGGTGGGTGCGCGTGCGCCGAGTCGGGGCCCGGCGTGAGCATGCAGGACACCAGCTCGCCGTTCTCGATCGCGCGCGGAGGCCAGGTCGGCGGCACGTAGAGCACGGCCGAGCGCTTGCCCGCCGCGCCGAGCACGTCCCACACGCGCGGCGCGTGGACGTCGTCGGCCGTCGCGACGCGCAGCGCTCGCGTACCGTCGATACGATTCCGGAAGCCGTAGATGCCGAGCTCTCCGGGATCGCGTCCCGACACCATGCACGCCCACGCGGGCATCGTGATCGGCGGGATCGTGGAGCGCAGCGATCCCCACATCCCCCGCGTCATCAGCGCGGACACGTTCGGCAGGTGGGCACGCAGCCGATCGAAGACCAGCGAGGGCGCGGCGCAGTCGAGGCCGATCACCAAGAGCACCGCGCGACCTACCACGTCTGTCGGAAACCGGCGATCCGCCGCCCGTTTCCGCTATCCTCGAATGGTCGTGGGAGATCGCTCGTGACGCTGCCGAGCATGCGCGCCGCCGCGACCACGAGGTCGGGCGACGACCGGCCGACCGTGCTGCTGCTCGGCCGCGGTGATCCCATGGACGAGGCGCTGGTGCTGGCGCTCGAGCGCAACGGCGTCGCGGTCGAGCGCGCCGAGACCTCGCACGCGGTCGACGCGGTATTCGTGGGCGCGCCCGATCTCGTGCTGCTGATCGGCGATGCGGTGAACGACGAGGGCGGCGCGGTCCTCGCGAAGCTCGCGGCGAACGTCGCGACGGCGGTCGTGCCGGTCGCAGTGCTCGCCGGCGACGCCGATCTCGATCACCGGCTCCGCGCGTTCCGCTTCGGGGCGGTCGCGGTCGTCGAGCGCAGCGCGAGCGCCGACGCGATGGCGCGCCGCATCGCCGAGCTCGCGCACGAGCTGCCCGAGCGCTCGGGCGAGACCGCGGGCGAGCTGGGCGAGGCGAGCCTCGACGAGGTGGTCGAGCTCTTCTCGCATCGGCTCCGCAGCGGGATCCTCGCGGTCACCGCCGCGAGCGGTGGAGGCGAGGGTGCGCGCATCGTGCTGCGCGGAGATCGCCCGGTGACCCAGGCGATCGAGGAGTTCGTCGATCGCATCCGCCCGCTCGTCAGCCGCGCCGAGCCGCTGGTGTGGGAGTTCCAGGAGACGCCGACCGGCAAGCTGCGCCAGCTCGATCTCGGCGAGCCCTCGGCGGGGGGCGACCTCGCGGCGGTGCTCGCGGATCGCCGCATCGTCCTGGTGGAGCGCAGCCCGGCGCGCGCCGACGAGCTCGTGCAGGCGCTGAGGCTGCGCGGTGCCCACGTGGTCGTGATCGACGGCGAGGGCGTCGGGATCGCGAAGGCGCGGGCGATCGATCCCGACGTGATCGTGGTCGACGTCGAGGGAGTGGCAGGATGGGCGGCGAGCGCGATGCGCTCGATCCGCCGGGATCCGCGGCTCCGCTGGGCCTCGTTGCTCGTGGTGCGCGCGAGCGAGCTGTGGTCGGACGGCGCGCCCGAGCCCGACGTGGAGAAGCTCGCGAGCGGTCTGCTGCCGCTGATCGAGGCGGACGCGGCGACCGAGCGACGCGCACGTGCGGCGACGGCGGCGTTCGAGCTGCGCATGGAGACGACGGGGCCGGCCCGCATGCTGCGCGCGCTCGCGCGGACCGATCGCACGCTGCACCTCTCGGTGCGGCACCGCCGCGCGTCCATCACGATCGATCTCGCCGAGCGCCTGGTCGTCGGCGCGACCGCGAAGCTGCAGGACGGCACGGAGCTCGCGGGAACGGCGGCGCTGGCGGCGCTGCTGGCGCTGGCATCGGGGCGCGTGCGCGTGGAGCCGCGCGAGGCGCCGT
>JALYRN010000653.1 GCA_030855295.1 Myxococcota bacterium
GCGCGGCGCTGCGTGAGGCGCAGCCGACGGCCGCGACGACGCCGCGCGTGCGCGACGCGATCGAAGTCGCGCTGCGCATGTGAGCGATCGTGTAGGCTCGAAGGCGTGAGCGAGACGGCTCATCGGAAGAGAGGCTCGCGGGCGATCGGCCCGCGGGCCTCTGTGCTGTTCCGGGGTTCGCGTTCGGGAGGAATGATGCGGGTGAAGCTCTCCGCCGTTCGTACGAGGGCTGCAGCGTGCGTGAGCGTCGCGATCGGGCTCGTGTCGATCGCGTGCGGTCCTCCGGACCTCCCCGAGAGCTCGTACTTCGACGAGCGCATCCAGCCGATGCTGTCGACGAGCTGCGTGCGGCAGAACACCGGGTGCCACCTCGCGACGGCTTCGGGGACGAGCGTTGGCAACTTCGATCTCACCTCGTACGACGCCGCGATGCGGCGCCCCGATCTCTTCGAGGCGTACGGGCCCTATCCGCTCCCGCTCCTGCTGATCAAGCCCGGCGACGCGGTGCAGATCCCGGTCGAGACGTTCGATCCGCCGGACCCCGCGCGCCCCGATCAGCGCTTCGTCACGATCACGACCGACGTGCGGCACGCCGGTGGCTCCACGGTCGATCTCGGCACCAGCGGGTTCGCGCTCCTGCAGCAGTGGACGGCGTCGGGCCACCTCCGCACCGGCGTACCGAACGAGGCGCTGCGCACCAGCGTCGGCCCGTGCCGCTCGGGCGCGGGACGCGCGCCGGGCTTCGATCCCGCGGCCGCCGACGTCGACCCCACGCTCTACGCGCGCTTCCGCGACGAGGTGCAGCCGGTGCTGCGCGACACCTGCGCGGGCGCGAGCTGTCACGGCAGCGAGATCGCCGATCTCTACCTCGCGTGCGGCGACGACGACGCCGAGACGCGCTGGAACTACTGGGTGACGCTCCAGTTCGTCACGACGCCGGTCTCGACGTCGGAGCTGCTGCGCCGTCCGCTCTCGACCCTGCGCGGCGGGACCTTCCACGAGGGCGGCAACGTCTTCGGCTCGGTCGACGATCCCGCGTACCAGCTGATCCGCGCGTGGGCCGAGGAGGTCGCGGCCGCCCAGCCCACGCTCCTCGAGCCGTGGATCCCCGAGGAGGCCGACGACGAGGGCTTCCGCTACTTCGCGAACCGCGTGCAGCCGACCCTCGTCCGCAAGGGCTGCATGTTCATGAATTGCCACTCGCCCGCGATGTTCCACGACCTCCGCCTGCGCGGCGGCTCGGGCGGGCACTTCGGGCGCCTCGCGACGGCGCGCAATTACCTGATGGCGCGCGAGCTCCTCGCGCCCGAGGCGAGCACGCCGAACGAGAGCCGGATCATCGCAAAGAACCTCTTCCCCGACGATCTCGTCGCGGGCGGCAGCGGCATGTTCCATCGCGGCGGATCGCTCTTCGAAGACTTCGGACGCAGCGGGGACGCGCCCAACCCCGCAGACCCCACGGACTGCGTGGGCGTCGATGCCGACGCCGGCGATCTCGACGAGATCCCCGCGTACTGCGTGCTCGCGCGCTGGTGGGAGATCGAGCGCGAGGGCGCGATGACGCGCGGCGAGCTCTTCCCCGAGATCGTACGCAGCGTGGTGTGGGTCTCGAGGCCGACCGGCGTCGGGCGCGCCGACGACTTCGACACCTATCGTCCGGGCGCGGATCTCCTGCAGGCCGACGCGATCGTCGCGGCCGACGGTTCGATCACGCTCGGGCCCGAGCGCTCGCTGCTCGCGGGCTGCGGGCTCGACGCCGCGAGCGCCGACGTGCGCGGCCCCGCGGTGCGCTGGGACGGAGAGCAGCTCGCGTTCGCCGCGCGCACGAGCGCCGCGACGCCGCTGCGTCTCTACTGGATGAGCGAGGACGGCAGTGCGTGCCAGCAGATCCCGGGCGTCGCGGCGGGGTCGGACTCGGCCGCGGGCATCCTGATCCACGACTTCGATCCGGCGTTCGCGCCGGACGGCCGGCTGATCTTCGCCTCGACGCGCGGCAACCTGACGCCCGATGCGAGCGGTCGCGCCGGCCCGACGCGCGCGCCCGCGACGATGCGGCCGAACGCGAACCTCTACGTGCTCGAGTCGGGCGCCGTGCGGCAGATGACGTATCTGCTGAACCAGGAGCTGCAGCCGTCGTTCATGACCGACGGCCGCCTGATCTTCACGAGCGAGAAGCGCGAGATCGACTTCCACCAGCTCGCGGGCCGACGCCAGAACCTCGACGGCGCGGACTACCACCCGCTCTTCGCCCAGCGCGACAGCGTCGGCTTCCGCAGCGCGACCGAGATCGTCGAGCTGCTCGATCGCAACCTCGCGATCGTCGCGGCGCCGCTCGACGCGGCCGACGGCGCTGGCACGATCGTGATCGTCAACCGCTCGATCGGGCCCGACCAGGACGACCGCGATCCCGCGGATCGATCGTACGTGCGCTCGATGGACGTCCCCGCGCCCGGTGCGTTCGGCGGGGGCACCGGCGCGTTCCGCTCGCCGTACCCGCTGCCCGGCGGCGACGTGCTCGTCGCGTGCGCGAGCGGCGCGAGCGATCTGACGGTCGGCGGATACGACTACGATCTCTGTGTGCTCGATCCGCGGACCGGCGCGACGACGAACCTCGGCGGGCGCGGCGGTGCCGCCGACGTCGAGGGCGTCGCGGTGTACGCGCGCTTCCCGCGCGAGGTCTTCCGGTCCCGCATCGACGAGGCGAACGGGGCGACGCGCATCGTGCCCGGCGCGACCGACGCCGAGATCCTGGTCAACGACTTCCACGTGCTCGCGACGCTGCTCTTCGAGAACCGCCGCACGACGCGAGAGCTGAGGTTCGAGATCGGCGGCTTCGACGTGCTCGAGGCGCTCGCGCCTCCCGAGGGCGCGACGTCGTTCGACGACGGGGCGGTCGCGGCGGACGTCGTCCCCGACGTGTTCGGCCGGTTCTACCGAGCGACGCGCGAGCTCGGCCACGTCGATCTCGCGGGCGACGGCTCCGCGCACTTCCGCGTCCGCGGCGGCGCGCCGATCGAGCTCCGCGTCACCGACGAGTCCGGCACGCCGCTGATGTTCGACGAGGGCGCGCCGTTCAGCGGCGAGATGACCCAGCGCGAGCACATGCAGTTCTATCCCGGTGAGCGCTCGCGCCAGTCGTTCTCGCGCGGGCTCTTCAACCAGCTCTGTGGCGGCTGCCACGGCAGCATCAGCGGTCGCGAGCTCGACGTCGCCGCCAGCGTCGACGTGCTCACCGAGGCCTCGCGCCACGTCCAGGCCCGCGACGAGGCCCCCGTCGACCTGACCGGCCTTTGAAGCCGACAGGAGTGCTTTGCTTCTACGGCGCGATTCCGTAATCTCGCCGCGTGCCGCTCCCGACGGTTCTCTTCGTCGCGTTCGCGACCGGGATCGCGGCTGCGATCGCCGGGCGAAGCGAGCTCAAGATCAGCCCGAGGCCGGCGCTGCTCACCCGCAGCTCGCTGGCCTTCCTGATCTTCGACTTCCTCGTGCTGGTCCCGGCATCGGCGTATTTCTACGTCTTCCACGGGGACTGGTTCCTGCTCTACACGTTCGACGTCGGCCGGATCCCCTCGGCGATCGCGCTGGTCGGGTTCGTCCTCGAAGGGCTTCTCGCGGCGGGCGGGTTCGCGCTCGGGGCGGGGCTGGTGCGCACGCAGCGCGAGACCGTCGCGGGCGTGCTGATCGCAGCGTCGCTGGTCTTCGGGATCGGCGCCGCGATCGCCGCGAGCGATCGGCTCGCGGTGGTCGGCAGCTTCGCGCAGTACCGCGGAAACTTCGGTCTCGTCTCGTTCACCGACGGGCCGCTGCTGCTCGGCGCGATCACGATGTCGGGGATCATCGCGACCGGGATGGCCTTCCTGCTGGTGCGCATCTGGATGGGCGCGCGCCGCGCGGGCTGACGCGCAGTTGACGCAGAGACGCCGCGCTTGGTAGCGTCCGGCCCGAATTCTTAGGTAGATTCGGGGGTTCGACGTGACAGGCGGACGTGAGGGAAGGCTCGGAGCGGCAGCGGGGATCGTCGCGATTGCGGCGGCCGGCGCGCTCCTTCCCGCCTGCGGCCCGTCGCTCTACACGTTCCAGATCATCCCCGCGTCGGCGGCCGTGCACTCGGCCGAGCAGGCGGGCGCCGCCGAGCACTCGCCGTACGAGTACTGGAGCGCGCACGAGTACCTCGACAAGGCCGCCGAGGAGGCGAACGAGGGGAACTACCAGGACGCGATCCGATTCGCCGAGCGCGCCCGCGAGATGGGCGAGCTCGCGCAGGAGCAGACGTCCCAGCGGATGCGCGAGAGGCGCGAGGAGCCGTGAGCCGCGCGCAGCGACGCACGTCGATCGTGCGCCCCCCGAGCGCGCGCGTCGCGGGCCTGCGGATGGCTGGCGTCGCGATCGCCGTCCTCGGCGCGCTGCTCGGCGG
>JALYRN010000654.1 GCA_030855295.1 Myxococcota bacterium
GCACCACCCTGCGCACCGGCTCGGGCCGCGGCGGCGACGCGGGCGCAGGCGCGGCGGCCGGCGGCGCGTTGCCGAGCTTCAAGCGGCGCATCACCGCCAGCTTCTGCCGATCCTTGTACGCGTCGTGCGAGGCCTCGCCCATCTCGTTGGCGTGCTCGGTCTCGCGGTCGATCACCTGGAACTCGGCCTGCGCGAACACGACGCGGCCGAGCGCCCACGCGGCGGGAGGCGCGGCGTCGAGGATCTCCTGCGGCACTCGCACCGGCATGTCGGCGACGAAGTGCACGACGCGATAGGTCGCGGCCGTGAACTGGTTGTCGACGATGGGCCGATCCTCCTCTTCGTCGCCGACCGGCTGCAGCTCGCGCGCGAGCTCGGCGAGGCGCGGCTGCGACGCGCAGTAGCGCCGCAGGTGGAACATCGTGTTCGTCGTCTGCCCCGGCACCACGTAGTTGAACGCGAAGAGGTGGCGGGTGAGGTACCCGAGCACCGGGAAGATGTCCTCGGGCGTCCGCGTGACGATGCGGAAGCGGAGCTTGTCGTAGATCTGCGCGGCGTGCGTCTCGCGCTTCGAGAGCAGCTTCGAGTAGAGCGAGTCGCGGTTCTTGCGGCCGCCGATGAACTCGAGGATCGGCAGGCCCGCCGCGAGCATGCCGCCGATGACGCGATAGACCTTCTGCTCGACCAGGTGGAAGACGTCTTGGTCGGAGATCGGCAGCATGTAGAGGAGCTCGCGCGCCTCGAGGTGATGGATGATGTGCATCACCTTGAGGATCGTGCAGGCGCAGAGCTGGCGATGGCCCTTGGTCGACGCGAGCAGGCAGAGCTCGGCGACGTCCATGTTGGCGACGGGCTTCGGGATCGGGAAGTCGTAGTTCCGCCGCAGGTACGTGATCGCAGCGTTCTTGACCGCCTCGGTGCGCGCGCGGCTCGCGGCGTCGTCGAGGTCGTACTCGTGCACCGCGAGGAACTCGCGCACGTCCTCGTCGGCGTGGAACGCGAGGCGCTGCCAGTCGATCACCGAGCCGCCGCGCAAGATCAGGCGGATGCTCTCGAGATCTGCGAGGCGCAGCTCGGCCAGCGGACGATAGGGCGGCGCCAGGGGCGGGATGCTCATCCCGGGGCCATCCTACCTCACGCGTGCCGGGGCCACGCTATCTCACGCGCGCGGCTGCTGCGTCTGCGAGCGGTCGGCCGATCGCGTCGCAGGGCTCGATGCGCGGCCGAGGCCGAGCGTACCGAAGAAGATGCCGAGCGTGATCGCCAGGACGACCAGGTTCCCGACGAGCACGCCGGAACAGCCGCCGAGGAGCAGCGCGGCGCTCAGCGCCATCACCGCGGGCAGAACTTTCGTGTGGCTCTTCGCGTTCATCGAGCTCTCCATGAGGTCGTGCGCACGCTCGCAGGCGGCGGTGTAAGCGAATGTCGTACAACCCCCCGGGACGGTCCAGTTTCTAACAGAAGCGCCGCGTCGCTGCCAAGCAGATCCGGCCGGCCGTCCGGCGCGGGGCCCTGAGCCTCCCCTTCCGCCGCGGTGCGCCTGCGAAACGAGGGGGGCCGCCCTTGCACTTCTCGGGCGCGACGTGCACGTAGAAGGGCACATGAGCGCGTCGATTCCGCCGCCGGAGGGTCCGGAGATCCTCCCCATCCTGCCGCTCCGCAACTCGGTGCTGTTCCCCGCGTCGGTGGTGCCGGTCAACGTCGGTCGAGCCCGCTCGGTGCGGCTGATCGAAGAGAGCTTCGGGCGCGACCGCCCGACGATCGGGGTGGTCGCGCAGCTCGCGGCCGACGTGGAGGACCCGGAGTTCGAGCAGGTCTACGAGCTCGGCACGGTCGCGCGCGTGCTCAAGGTCATCCGGCTGAGCTCCGGCAACTACTCGGTCGTGCTGCAGGGGATCGCGCGGATGCGCATCCTCGAGCCGAGCGGGCGCGTGCCGTACATGCGTGCGCGGGTGCAGCGCATCCACGAGCCGCCGACGCGCGACACCGAGATCGACGCGCTCGCGACCGCGCTGCGCGAGTCGGCGCGCAAGCTCGGCGAGCTGCTGCCGCACCAGACGCGGGAGCAGACGCTGCAGCTCGACAACGTCGTCGATCCCGGCGCGCTCGCCGATCTGGTCGCGACGAACCTGCCGGTCGCGACCGGGCAGAAGCAGCAGATCCTGCAGATCCTCGACGTGCGCGAGCGCCTGCGCCGCGTCGCCGAGCTCGTGCACCGGCAGTCGCAGGTCTACCGCGTCAAGAAAGAGATCTCGACGATGGTGCAGGAGGAGATGTCGCGCTCGCAGCGCGAGTTCCTCCTCCGCCAGCAGATGAAGACGATCCGGCGCGAGCTCGGCGAGGCCGAGGACGACGACGAGATCGAGGTGCTGCGCGAGCGCATCTCGCGCGCGCACATGCCGAGCGAGGCGGAGAAGGCAGCGCGCAAGCAGCTCTCGCGCATGCGCTCGATGTCGCCGAACGGCGCGGAATACCAGGTCTGCCGCAACTACGTGGAGTGGCTCGCGGACCTGCCGTGGCACAAGACGACCGCGGATCGGCTCGACGTCGCAGAGGCGCGGCGCGTGCTCGACGAGGATCACCACGGCCTCGAGCGCATCAAGAAGCGCATCGTCGAGTACATCGCGGTGCGCCGGCTCAAGAGCGACATCCGCGGGCCGATCCTGTGCTTCGTCGGCCCGCCCGGCGTGGGCAAGACCTCGCTCGCGAAGTCGATCGCGCGCGCGACCGGGCGCAACTTCGTGCGCGTCGCGCTCGGCGGCGTCGCGGACGAGGCGGAGATCCGCGGCCATCGCCGCACCTACGTCGGCGCGTATCCGGGGCGCTTCGTCGGCGGGCTCAAGACCGCGGCGGCGCGCAACCCCGTGATGCTGCTCGACGAGATCGACAAGCTCGGCAGCGACGGGCGCGGCGATCCCGCGAGCGCGCTGCTCGAGGTGCTCGACCCCGAGCAGAACAACAGCTTCGTCGACCACTACCTCGAGGTGCCGGTCGATCTGTCGCCGGTGCTCTTCATCGCGACCGCGAACCGCAAGGACACGATCCCGCGGCCGCTGCTCGACCGCATGGAGATGATCGAGCTCGCGGGCTACACGCGCGACGAGAAGCTCGCGATCGCGAAGAACTTCCTGATCCCGAAGCAGCTCACCGAGCACGGCCTCTCGCCCGATCGGCTCGACTTCTCCGACGAGGCGATCGACCGGATCGTCGACGAGTACACGCGCGAGGCCGGCGTGCGGAAGCTCGAGCAGACGATCGCGTCGGTCTGCCGGCACGTCGCGGTGCGGCTCGCCGAGGGCGAGGACGTCGCGCAGCTCGCGGACGAGGCGTACGTCGAGAAGGTGCTCGGCGCGCCGCGCTTCGATCGGCCGCACGCCGAGAAGCTCTCGCATCCGGGCGTCGCGACCGGGCTCGCGTGGACGCCGTCGGGCGGCGACCTGATGTTCGTCGAGGCCTCGCAGATGACGAACGGCTCGGGGCAGCTGCACCTGACGGGCAAGGTCGGCGACGTGATGAAGGAGTCGGTCGCCGCGGCGTTCACGTACATCCGCGCGCGCCCCGACAAGCTCGGGCTCGCGCCCGACTTCCTCGCGAAGATCGACATCCACGTGCACCTTCCCGGCGGCGGGATCCCGAAGGACGGCCCGTCGGGCGGCATCGCGATCTTCGTCGCGCTCGCCTCGATGCTGACGCGCCTGAAGGTGCGCGCCGACGTCGGGATGACGGGCGAGATCACGCTTCGCGGCAACGTGCTGCCGGTGACCGGCATCAAGGAGAAGTGCCTGGCCGCGCACCGCGCGGGGCTGAAGCACGTGATCCTCCCGAAGCGGAACGAGCCGGACCTCGACGAGGTGCCGGAGCAGATCCGGCGCGAGCTGCAGATCCATCTCGTCTCGAAGATCGACGAGGTGCTCCCGCTCGTGCTCGAGCTGCCTCCCGACGGCTCGGTGCGACTGGTGGCGCCGCCCTCGTCCCCCGAGGCCGCGGCCACGAGCTGAGCCTCGAGAACTGGTGACGAAGAAGGAGCCTGCCGAGCCCGCGGTCGCGCCGGAGCGCGCGCGTACGCGAGTCGCCGGCGCGCGCTTCCAGGGACCGATCCTGGGGCGCGCCTCGGTGCGCCTGTCGCTGACCGCGGGGCTGATGCTCGCGATCGTCTTCGTGCTGCTCTCGCCGCTCACGGGCGTGCCGGGCCCCGAGAGCGCGCTCGTGCTCGGCATGGTGCTGCCGCCCTTCGTCTCGGCTGCGGGGGCGCGCATCGCGATCGCGGCGCGCGGCGCAGGGCTGATGCGCAGCGGCGAGCTGCTCGAGCGCGCGCTCTGGGTCGCGATGGGGACGATCGCGCTGCCGATCGCGATCCTCGCGCTGAACGGGCTGCGCGTGCCGTGGTGCGCGCCCGAGGAGGGGCTCGCGTT
>JALYRN010000655.1 GCA_030855295.1 Myxococcota bacterium
TCCCGTCGGGGCCCGGCACGCGGTTGCACGCGCGCCCCGACGCGCACGCGATCCCGCACGTGCCGCAGTGCTGCTCGCTCGACCACGTGTCGACACAGGCGCCCGCGCAGCAGACGAGCCCGCCGCCGCCGCACGGCTCCTGGTCGCAGCTCGGCGAGCTGCAGCACGTCGGGTCCATGCAGTCGACGAGCCCGTCGCAGTCGTCGTCGAGACCGTTGTCGCAGCCGTCGGGGCCCTCCGCGAAGATGCACACGCCTCCCTCGTCGCAGTCGACGAGCCCGTCGCAGTCGTCGTCGAGACCGTTGGAACAGCGCTCGAGGACGTCCTCGGTGCCCGACGGCGTGCACGCGCCCGCGTCGCAGCCGCACTCGTAGTCCGCGCAGTCGATCCGGCCATCGCAGTCGTCGTCCGCCCCGTCGCCGCAGGCCTGCTCGGTCGCGCTCGTCGGGACGCAGGCTCCGATCGGACAGCGCGGCGCGGAGCCCGAGACGTCGAGGACGGCACGCGCATCGACGCAGCCCGGCGCTCCCGTGGTGGCGCGGCAGGTCTCGCACGACGCGTCGCCGCACGCGCACGCGTCCGAGCCGCACCCGTCGTAGAGACACAGCAGCGACTCGCGCGCCGCGCCCGCGACGTAGCCGCCGCGCGATCGCGCGCGCGACACGGAAGCGCCCGTCGCGTCGGTGAGCGTCGCCTCGACCGTCCACGCGCGCGACGCGTCGCCGCCCTCGGGCACGAGCGGCAGGCGGAGCGGCCACCGGCTCGTCCCGTCGATCGTGCGCGTCTCGTCGAGGCGCGTCGTTCCGTCGGTGCCGATCACGCGCACGCGCAGCGATCGCGCGAGGGTGCGCGCGCCCGCCTGCGCATCGACGAGGACGATCACCTCGGTCGTCGGGCTGCACCCGAGCACGGCGAGCGCGAGCGTCGAGGCCAGCAACGGGGCGATCGCACGCACGCGCCCACTCTAGCGCGGCGCGCGACGGCGTGGGGCCGAGGGTCGCGCACGCGATGTAAGGGCAGCGCCCGCGCCGGTTCGTCAGGATGGCTCGTCCACACCGAAACACCTCTTCCGGTCGGAAGGAGCGTCATGACGACGACGACCACAGCGACGACGATCACGACGACGAAGCACCCACGAGCCCGGGCCGCGGCCCTCGCTCCGACGCTCCTCCTCATCGCGCTCACGGGCTGCACCGGGATGGTCGTCGATGGGCCCGACGGCCCCGCTGGCCCGCGTCGACCGGGCCCGGTCGAGCCGGTCGTTCCGGCCGCCTGCGAGGGCGCGCTCGATCCCGGCCGCACCCCGTTCCGCCGCCTCACCCGCGACGAGTACGACCGCACGGTGCACGACCTGCTCGGCGACGACACGCAGCCCGGCCGCGCGTTCCCGCCCGACGAGGCGAACGGCGGGTTCGGCGCGGGCACGGCGGTCTCGCTGCTGCAGACCGAGATGTACCTCGACGCCGCCGAGATCCTCGCCGCGGCCGCGGCCCTGGACCTCGGTGCGCTCCTGCCCTGCGATCCCGCGGCGATCGGCCAGAGCGCCTGCGCGCGCGAATTCGTCGAGACGTTCGGTCGCCGCGCATACCGCCGCCCGCTCGCGGACGGCGAGGTCGACTCGCTCGTCGCGCTCTACGAGGAGACTCGCGCGGTCGAGGGCTTCGCGCCGAGCATCGAGCTCGTGCTGACGGCGATGCTGGTGTCGCCGTCCTTCCTCTATCGCGTCGAGCTCGGCGCGCCGGCCTCGGGAGACGCCGTCGTCGCGCTCACGGGCTACGAGATCGCGACGCGGCTCTCGTACCTGCTCTGGAACAGCACGCCCGACGACGCGCTGCTCGATGCCGCGGCGCGGGGCGAGCTCGCGGCGGCCGACGGCGTCGAGGCGCAGGCGCGCCGGCTGCTCGAGGATCCTCGCGCGCGCGGCGCGACGCGCGACTTCTTCTCGCAGTACCTCGGCCTCGAGGGCATCGAGGAGGTCGGCAAGGACGAGGTGCTCCATCCCGAGTGGAACCCGCGGATCGCGCGCGCGATGCGGCGAGAGGCCCTCGCGTTCGTCGATCACGTGCTCTGGGAGGGCGACGCGCGCTTCGAGACGCTGCTGACCGCGTCGTTCACGTTCGTCGACGATCCCGGCCTCGCGGCGCTCTACGGCGTCGAGGGATTCACCGGCACCGAGCCGGTGCGCGTCGAGCTCGACCCCGAACAGCGCGCCGGCCTGCTCACGATGCCGGCGCTCCTCGCGACGCAGAGCAACCCGAACCAGAGCTCACCGGTCTACCGCGGCAAGTTCGTCCGCGAGACGGTGCTCTGCCAGCACCTGCCGAGCCCTCCCGACGGGCTCGCGGTCGCCGCGCCCGATCCGGATCCCAGCCTCACCACGCGCGAGCGCTTCGCGCAGCACCGGAGCGATGCCTCGTGCTCTGGATGCCACCAGCTGATGGATCCGATCGGCTTCGGCTTCGAGCGCTACGACGCGATCGGCATGTGGCGCGAGAGCGAGGGCGCGCTCGCGGTCGACGATCGCGGTGAGATCCACGGCACGACCGACGCCGACGGCGAGTTCACCGGCGCGGTCGAGCTCGCGGCGCGGCTCGCGTCGAGCGAACAGGCCCGCACCTGCTTCGCGACCCAATGGTTCCGCTACGGGATCGGCCGCTCCGAGACCGAGGTCGACGACTGCACCCTCGCCGAGGTGGTCGCTGCGTTCGAGGCGAGCGACGGCGACGTGCTCGAGACCATCGTGTCGATCACGCGGACCGACGCGTTCCGCCACCGCCGTGCGATTGATTCCGCGATCGATTCCGAGAGTGATGCCGAGGAGGTGACGCCGTGAAGAGCATGCGACGCCGAGGGTTCCTCACTGCCGCGGGCGCAGCCGCGATCGCGGCCCCGTTCTACCGGCTCACGGACAGTGGGCGCGCGAGCGCGCAGGCCGCGGGCGGCACGCCCAAGCGCTTCGTCTTCATGATGACGGCGAACGGGTTCCAGGAGAACGGGATCGCGATCTCCGGGACGGGCACGACGTTCACGCTCGGGCCGACGTACCGCGCGCTCGCGCCCCACCGCGACAAGCTCCTCTTCCTGCGCGGCCTCGACAACGAGGCGAGCTACGCGGGCCCCGGCGGCGCGCACCAGAAGGGCGCGGGCGCATGGCTCACCGGACGCCGCCTGAACGACGGCGACTTCACCGGCGGCAACGGCGACCTGCTCTCCGGGTGGGCGAGCGGCATCTCGATCGACCAGCACCTCGCCAACCACTTCGCCGGCGAGACGCGCCTGCCCTCGCTCGAGCTCGGCGTGCAGGTGCGCGGCTCCGGCAACCGGCACCGCATCTCGTACGCGGGATCCGACGCGCCGCTGCCCCCCGAGTCGAGCCCGCAGCGCGCCTACCGTCGCGTCTTCGGCGCGGCCGTCGGTGACGACGCCGAGCTCGCGCGCCTGCGCCGGCGCCGCCACAGCGTGCTCGACTCGGTGCGCGGCGATCTGACGCACCTGCACGGACAGCTCGGCGCCGAGGAGCGGCCGAGCCTCGATGCCCACCTCGAGCGCATCCGCGAGCTCGAGCGCCAGCTCGACGCCAGCACCGCGGCGTGCGCCCGCCCTGCGGCGCCCGGCGACTACGATCCGATGCGCGAGACCAACTACCAGCGCGCCGGCACCGATCAGATCGATCTGCTCGTCGCGGCGATGGCGTGCGACGTCACGCGCTTCGCGACGATCCTCTGGAGCGGCGCGACGAGCGGCCAGCGATTCCCTTCGCTCGGCTTCCCCGAGTCCCACCACCCGCTCTCGCACGACGGCGACGGCAACGCCGTGTCGCAGTCGAAGCTCCGCGACATCGACGTCTTCCACGCCGAGCGGTTCGCGCACCTCGTCGCGCGCCTCGACACGACGCCCGAGCCCGGCGGGGAGGGCACGATGCTCGACCACACCGTCGTCGTGTGGGGCAGCGAGCTGAGCAAGGGCAACGTCCACTCGCGCCGCGACATGCCGATCGTCATGGCAGGCGGCCTCGGCGGCTTCCTCCGCACCGGCCGCATGGTTCGGTTCAGCGGGCGCACGCACAACGATCTCCTGCTGACCATCCTCCGCGGCTTCGGCCTCGACGACGCCAGCTTCGGCGAAGCGCGCCACTGCACCGGCCCGCTCGACGCGCTCATGCGGTGACACGCCGGCGTCCCGAGTGGCGCGCGGGAACGAGTGCGATGCATGACGCGAGGGAAGGACGGGCGCGCATCGCACGCGAGCGATTCCGGCGCGACCCCACGCCCCTGACGACGGTCCGCGTACGGCGCGCGTAGACTGCCGTCATGGGTGCGATCCGGATCGTCGTCGTCGCGGCGCTGATGTCGACGGCGTGCGGCGGGTCCGACGACGCGCCGCCACCGACGCCGCCACCGACCGCAGAGC
>JALYRN010000656.1 GCA_030855295.1 Myxococcota bacterium
TCGTGCGGTCGCGCGAGCCCTCGCCCGCGTGGACGAGCCCACCGAGACTCCGCCCGCGATCCCCGAGCCGCCGCCCGTCGACCCCGCCCCGCCCGCGCGCCCTCCTCCGGGCGGCTCGACCGTGTACCGCGCCGATCAGGCGTGGGACTGATCGGAGCGCGCCCGCAGCGGCAAGCGAGTCCGACGAGCCGACGCGATGCATGCCCTCGCTCCTCGCTCGGGGCCGCCGCGTCGGGGCTCGTCTTTTTCGTGCGCCGGTCGGCCACCTCGCGCGTTCGAGAGCGGAGGACGAGATGGACGACCACTTCGCGGCGCTCGGAAGACGACGGTTCCTGCTCACGGCCGCGGCGGCCGCGGTCCTGACCCACCCCACCGCGCGCGCGCTCGCGCAGGCGGAGACCTGCGGGGCGCCGACCGAGCCGAACATCGAGGGGCCGTTCTTCCGGCCCGGCGCGCCGCTGCGCGACGTGCTCGCGGGACCGGGCGTCGACGGCGAGCGGCTCGCGCTGTCGGGGCGCGTGCTCGACACCTCGTGCCGGCCGATCGCGGGCGTGCGTCTCGAGATCTGGCACGCCGACCACCGCGGCGACTACGACCTCGACGGGAACCATCTGCGCGGTGTGCTCGAGAGCGACGCGCGCGGGCGCTGGTCCCTGCGCAGCATCGTGCCGGGCCGCTACCGCAACGGCGCGCAGTACCGGCCGAGCCACGTGCACGTGAAGGTCGCCGCGCCGCGAAAGCCGCTGCTGACGACGCAGCTGTACTTCCAGGGCGACCCGTTCCTCGCGGCCGATCCCTTCGTGCGCCGCTCGCTCGTGCTCCGTCTCCGGGACGGTGAGGGCGGCAAGGTCGGGGCCTTCGACTTCGTGGTGGCGTGATGCGAGCCGCTCTCCTGATCGCGATCGCATCGCTGCTCGGCACGACCAGCGCATCGGCGCAGACCCACGACGACCGCCGCGCGTGGTCGCGCGCGATCGAGGCACACGAGCGCGGGGTGTTCGAGTCGATGTTCGGTCCGCTCCGCCGCGGCGAGCTCACGGTGTACCGAGGCCGCGCGGAGGTGCGCGACAACGCGTTCTCGACGCCGGGGCGCGTCGTCGACTTCTCGGGACCGGTGATCGCGATCCTGCACACGACCGGCGACGATCGATGGCTGCTGACGCTCGCGCGCGCCGACGGTGCGCACGCCGAGCTCGAGCAGCACCCGCGCCACCCCGGCGACACGTTCGTCTCGGGCGCCGTCGATGCGAGCCAGCGCGCCGGCGCGTCGGGATCGTGCACCGGCTGCGTGGCCTCGCTCGAGGGTCGGCCGGCGCGCCTCGACGTCGTGCTCCCCGCGCGGGGCTGGGACCAGCGACTCACGCTCGACGGCCACCTCGTCCTCCACGCGCGGCTCGCGCTCGAGCGGGTCGACGTCACGACGCTCGACGCGCGCGAGATCATCGCGCTCTCGCCCGCGATGCGTCTCGTCTCGTCTCGCTGGGACCAGCTCGCGGCGTCGCTCCGCGTCGAGCGCGGCGCGCTGGTGCGTGACGTGCGCGCCGAGCTGAGGCTCGCGACGAGGTGGGACGACGACACCCGCACGCGCTGCGAGCCGGTCGTGGAGTACGACGTCCGCTGGCGCATCGCGCGCCTCGCGACGCGTCCGCTGACGCTCTCGCGCGCGACGCTGCGCGCGCACGTGACCACCTGCTGCCGCAGCGTCGGCGATCCGCACGCGCCGCACGGCTGCCATCCGCCTCGGGAGATCTGCGAGCGCGCCGAGCTCCCGCTCTGACGCACCCTACAGCGCGAGCCCGCCGTGCTGCAGATCGGTGTCGCCCGTCAGCCCGAACGTCGGCTCGTCGACGCCGAACAGCTGCAGGATCGACGTGTACAGATCACCGGTCGTGCGATCGGGGCGCTGCAGGTGTCGCCCGGTGCGGAGCGCGCCGCCCGCGCGCCCCGCGAGCACCACCGGGAGGTTCGTCGTCGAGTGGGAGCCACCGTTGCCGAACTCCGAGAGCCACAGCACCACGGTGTTGTCGAGCAGCGTGCTTCCGTCGGGCTCGACGACGCTCCGCATCTGCTCCAGCAGATAGGCCACCTGCGTTGCGTAGAAGGTGAATCCCGCGATCAGGTTGCCGTTGTCGTTGGGCGTACCACCGGAGTCGCCGTGGATCTGAGCGTGCCAGTCCGGGATCGCCCCGCCCGGCAGCGCGCGCGCCCCCGCGTCCGCCAGCGACGCCGGCAGCGGCGTCTGGAGGAAGTCGAACCCCGGCCCGTGGTAGTCGGAGTCGTGCAGCGTCGCGACGCGCGTCACGTTGCACGCGAGCGCGGTCACCATCACGTCGATCTGCGCGCGCCACTGGAGGTCCGAGCGCCCCGCAGTCGGATAGCCCGCCGGCAGCACGAGCTCCGGGCTCGCGCAGGTCATCGCCGACGGCGCACCCAGCCGCGCCTCGAGATCCGTGAGCCGCTCGGCGTGCGCCTCGAGCCGCGCGCGATCCGCGGCGCTCACCCGCCCCGAGAGCGCCGAGAACGAGCTCCCCAGCGAGTCGAGCACCCGCCCGCGCTGTCCGCGCAGTCGCTCGCGCAGCGTGGTCGGCGGGCCGCTGCTGCCCGCGAGGTGCTCGTCGAACACGCGCACCGGATCGTCGATCAGCCGCGCCTCGGCGCGCGCGCCGAGCGGCTCGGTGCTGCGCTCGGGCGCGACCCGGTAGTACATGCGGTTCTCGCCCATGCCGGTGCCGTTGACCGAGAGGTTCAGCGGCAGCGGCGAGCCGATGCGGTCGGCGAGATAGTGATCGATCGAGGGCCCGACGCAGAGCGTCCCCTGCTGCACGTCGCCGCGCGCGCCCTCGGGGAGCAGCGTTCCGTCGCTCGCCGCCGAGGTCGTGCACAGGTGCGCGTTGAGGAGCGTGTGCCCCGGCGCGTTGTGCCCGTTCGAGTTGTGGTAGCGCGGCATCAGGTTGTCGACGCCCGAGACCACCACGAGCTCGTCGCGATGCGCGGAGAGCGGCATCAGCAGCTCCGACAGCTCGAGCCCCTCGGCCGCGATCGAAGGCGGCGTCCACCGATTCGGCAGCGTGCCCTGGCCGGTCGTCACCACGACGAACCTCGGCGGCATCGTCCCTGCGCGCGCGGTGCGCGGCAGCAGCGACTCGAGCATCGGCAGCGCGAGCGTGAGCCCGGCGCCCCGGAGCACCTGACGTCGAGACAAGCTCATCGGGACACCTCCGTCACGCGCTCGACAAACGACGGATGTGTCGCGAGCGACTCGAAGAGCGCGGGCATCGAGCGGCCGCTCGCGACGAACGCTGCGCCGACGTCATCGGCGGTGCACATCGCGTCGGTCGCGATCGTGCGGCCCATCGCGTACTCCATCCACTGCCTCGTGAAGCACTGCGATGCGTCGTCGCTGCCCGCGAGCATCGCGGCGAGCTCCGCGGCGCCCGTGAACGTGCCGGTCGCGTCGCCCGCGCCGATCAGCTCGCCGGCGTCGTCGACGTCACGGCCGCCGATCTCGGTGCGGAAGCGACCGAGCCCGTCGTAGGCCTCGAGACCGAAGCCGACCGGATCGAGCAGCAGGTGGCAGCTGCTGCAGCGCGGGATCGCGATGCGCGCCTCGTAGCGCTCGCGCGCGGTCGCGTCGGCGTCCAGCATCGGCTCGCTGGCAGCGGCGTCGGCGGGCGGCGGCGGCAGCGCGCCGCAGAGGAGCCGCGTTCGGATCAGCTTGCCGCGCAGGATCGGCGACGACTGCTCACCGTGCGACGCCGCCGCGAGCACCAGCGGGTGCGTCAGCAGTCCGACGCGGCGACCCGGCATCGCGACGCGCCGGAAGTCGCCGGGCCCTGCGCTCTCGCTCGGCAGCCCGTAGAAGGTCTCCAGCACCGCGTCGACGTAGGCCGCATCGGACGTCAGGAGCGCCGCGAATCCGTCCTCCGCGATCCACGCGTCGTCGATCAGGCGGCGCAGCTCCTCGTCGAGCGCGTCGCGCACCGCGGGCTCGTGCACGTCTGGCACCGCCGCGACCCCGAGCCACTCGCGCACGAAGCGCTGGAACGTCTCTCGCGCGGGCTCGCCGCGCGCCACGCGCTCGCCGTGGGCGCGCATGCCCTCGGCAGAGAGCAGCGATCCGTCGTCGGCCGCGGCGAGCAGCAGCGCGTCGGGCGGCGCGCCGAGATACGTCAGCGCGAGTCGCTGCGCGCGCTCGTGCGCATCGAGCGACCAGCGCGCGACGTCGGGACGCGACTCGACGACGTAGAGAAAGCGCGGCTCCTGCAGCAGCGCCACGATCGCGACCGCGATCGCCTCCTGCGTGGCGAGCCCGTCGGCCGCGGCGCCCGTGACCAGCGCGACCAGACGATCGACGTCGGCGGTCTCGGCGGGGCGTCGGAACGCGCGCTCGGCCCAGCGGGTGAT